>CALAPG010000025.1 GCA_937889485.1 uncultured Moraxella sp.
ACCGCTGACCCCTTGCATGCCATGCAAGTGCTCTACCAACTGAGCTATAGCCCCAGTATTTAGGTTGCTTTGCCTAAGAGTGGGCGTATTTTATTGAAAACTATGGGTCATGTCAACACAAAGTTGACTAAAAACACCAATTTTTTTGCATATTTCGGCTATAATAACCATTTTCTTAACAAAACCTTCAGTTAATTAGGGTAAAATCGCCAATCAGCTGGGCATTTTTTGCCCAACCATTGACATTTTATATTCTACAGGAAAAATACATGTGGCTTATTGATTTTATTTTGCATATTGGCGATCATTTGCAAGAATTGGTCAAAAATTATGGCAATTGGATTTATGCCATTTTGTTTGCCATTGTATTTTGTGAGACAGGTTTGGTGGTGTTGCCATTTTTACCAGGCGATTCAATGCTGTTTGCGGCAGGCGCAATTGCCGCTGTGGGTGATATGAATGTTTTTGTGTTGATGGGCTTACTCATTATTGCGGCGGTGCTGGGCGATTTTGTGAATTTTGAAATTGGTAAACACTTTGGGCAGCGGTTGTTTGCCAACCCAAGTTCCAAAATTTTTAAACAAAGTTACCTACAAAAAACCCATGATTATTATGAAAAATATGGCGGACGCACCATTATTATTGCTCGTTTTATCCCAATTGTGCGCACATTTGCGCCATTTGTGGGTGGCATGGGTAAGATGAATTATGCGCAATTTGCCCGCTACAATGTGATGGGCGCGGTACTGTGGGTAACGCTTTTTACCTTGCTTGGGTATTTTTTTGGACAATTACCTTTTGTCAAACAGCATTTTTCATGGATTATGATAGGTATTATTGTGGTGTCAGTGGTGCCGATGGTGGTCGAAATTATTCGCCATCGTCATGATAAATAAACAAATTTATCCCCTATTGCAGTTTTTTTTCTAATCAATCCGTAATCCGTTATAATAGCCTTATATTTAGCTATTTTAAATCATTAGTCGAGAATTTCATGTCAAAAGTCCGCACCCGTATTGCCCCAAGCCCCACAGGCTTTCCCCATGTTGGTACTGCCTACATTGCGCTATTTAACCTTGCCTTTGCCAAAGCCCATGGCGGTGAGTTTATTTTGCGTATCGAAGACACCGACCAAACGCGCTCAACCGCGCAATCTGAAAAAATGATTTTGGACGCGCTGCGCTGGGTGGGGCTTGACTGGTCAGAAGGTCCTGACGTGGGCGGCGCACACGCCCCGTACCGCCAAAGCGAGCGTAAAGACATCTATAAGCGATACGCTCAAGAACTGCTAGACAAAGGGCATGCGTTTCGCTGCTTTTGTACCCCAGATGAGCTTGACCAAATGCGCGGCGAGCAAATGGCGCGCGGTGAAACCCCAAAATATGACGGTCGCTATGCCAAGCTATCTCGTGAAGAATCGGATAAACTCGTTGCCGAGGGCAAACCATTCGTCATCCGTATGCACGTGCCTGCTGAAGGCGTGTGCAAGTTTAATGATATGCTACGCGGTGAGGTTGAGATTCCGTGGTCACAGGTCGATATGCAGGTGCTACTCAAAACAGACGGCTTGCCAACCTATCACCTAGCCAACGTGGTGGATGATCATTTGATGCAGATTACCCATGTCATTCGTGGTGAGGAGTGGATTAATTCAGCGCCCAAGCATCAGCTACTCTACAAATATTTTGGCTGGGACATGCCTGTACTTTGCCACATGCCACTGCTGCGTAACCCCGATAAATCCAAACTCTCAAAACGCAAAAACCCCACTTCTATCACCTACTACCGCGATGCAGGGGTATTGCCAGAAGCCTTGCTCAACTACTTGGGGCGTATGGGTTATTCAATGCCCGATGAAGCAGAAAAATTTAGCCTAAATGAAATGATTGAAAGTTTTGATATCAAGCGCGTGTCGTTGGGGGGTCCGATTTTTGATGTGGAAAAACTTACTTGGCTTAACGGTGAATGGCTGCGTTCATTGACGCCTGATGAGTTAAAAACCAAAATCTTGGATTGGGCAAATGACAGCGACAAGCTTGCCGCCATTGCCAAAGCCATCCAGCCACGCATTAACTTGTTGTCGGATGCCGTGAACTGGTCAGGGTTTTATTTTCAAAACCTGCCAACCATCAGCGAATCTGACTTTGAGCATAAAGTGCTATCCACTGAGCAGACCCTTGAGATTTTGCAGTTGGCGCAGTGGCAGCTAGAAATCATGCCCGCATGGACAGAAGACAATATTGTCGCCGTGCTATCAGGGTTGGCAGGAGAGATGGGAGTTAAATTAAGAGACTTTATGTCACCGTTTTTTATTGCCATTGCAGGCTCAAAATCGTCCACCCCTGTGATGAACTCGATGTATCTGATAGGCGCGGACATGACCTTGCAGCGCCTGCGCCATGCCATAGAGGTCTTGGGCGGTGTGAGTAAGAAAAAGACCAAAGACTTGGAAAAACGCAACAAAGCATTGCCAAATTTTTTGGTTTAATACGCTCAAAGTTTTAATTGCGATAAAAATCCGTCAAGTTTGGCGGATTTTTTTATTTAGCTTATCGTCAATTCGTCCTAGCAAAATAGCATGAATAACCCACGCAAAAATGCTATGATAGCAAGCAAATTTCCTTTTATTTTCTCTTTAAAATAGGTCAAAAAAATGGCAAATATCCAAAATGAATTGACGCAAGTGCAGCATATTAATGGCGATTTACACACCAATGGCAGCGCCCGTATCGGCATGGTAGTGGGTCGCTTTAACAGTTTTGTGGTAGAAAGCTTGGTGAGTGGTGCGATTGACACCTTGCTGCGTCATGGGGTGGCAGGTCGCAATATCACCGTGGTACGTGTGCCAGGTGCGTGGGAGATTCCATTGGCAGTAGCACGCATGGCACAAACTGATAAATTTGATGCCATCATTGGCTTGGGTGCGGTGATTCGTGGTAGCACCCCGCATTTTGACTTTGTGGCAGGTGAGTCCGCCAAAGGCTTGGGTGCGATTGGGCTTGATTATGATGTCCCTGTTATCAATGCAATTTTGACTACCGATAGCATCGAGCAAGCGATTGAACGCTCAGGCACCAAAGCAGGTAACAAAGGCTCAGAAGCTGCTATGGTCGCGTTAGAAATGATTAATTTATTAGGGCAAATTGACGCCCAAGCCGATGCACAATAAGGTAACAGCATGACAGATTCAACCAATAATACGCAAGCTGCCAGCAGCACAAATGGCGATGCCATCAACTACAAAACTAGCCTTACTGCTATTCGTAAGGCGCGCCGTTTTGTGGTACAAGGCTTGTATGAGTGGCTTTTGACAGGCAACCCATCGCATGAGATTGAAGCCCATACCCGCAGCGAAAACGCCATGCATACCGTGCATCTTGGCTACTACCACGAACTACTGAGCAAAATCATTGCACAAAGCGATGAGTTAATTGCCTATATTGATAGTCTGCTTGACCGTCCGTGGACACGCCTTGATAAAGTCGAGCAAGCGGTACTGTTGGTGGGTACTTATGAGATGAAACACCACCTTGAAGTGCCGTATAAAGTGGTGATTGACGAAGCGATTCAGCTTAATACCCATTTTGGGTCATCCGATGGCTACAAGGTGATTCACGTGGTGATGGATAAAATTGCCAAAGACGTGCGTCAGCCAGAAGTTGCTGCCGATGCCGACAAGGCGTCAATGCAGTCACAACCTGCCACCGAGCCAAGCACCGAATCAAGCACCGAGCAACCAAAAAACGAGCAATAATATTTATAACCTGTATTCACCACATCACGTTGTTCGTTTAAATGTAAGGCTTAAGAAATTTTTGTTTGCTTTTGCCTGAAAAATGGCTAAATTTTGCCGCTCTTCGTTAAAAAGTTGTGTGATAGCATGACTATCAGCCTAAGTTTTTGCCTTGAAAAGCGGGCGATTTATCACATTTTTTAGGGCAAAGACGTTATGAATACAGGTTCTTAAAGGGCATACCCACGCTCTTTTTTGATATTTTACCAACATCTTCCAAAACGGATACGTCAAATGTCCGAATTTTCTTTAATTTATCAGCATTTTAAAGCACTGAGCTGCCCCCATACACAGACAGTCTTGGGTATTGGGGATGATTGTGCCCTCACGCGGTTGCCGACCAATCAGCAGCTAGTCAGCTGTGTGGATACCTTGGTGGCAGGGCGACATTTTCCATGTGATACATCTCCCTTTGCTATCGGTTATAAGTCGGTTGCGGTCAATTTATCCGACTTGGCTGCTATGGGCGCAGCCCCGTATGCCATATTATTGGCGCTTAGTTTACCTACCAAATTTGCCCATGATGACTGGATGAGTCAATTTGCTAGGGGCATTGCTGATATCTGTCATCAATTTAATGTAGAACTCATAGGCGGTGATACCACCCAATCAGATATTTTGACCATTTCGGTGACTGCACTTGGCTTTGTGCCAACTGGGCAGGCGATTTTACGCCGTGGCGCAACAGTAGGTGATGTTGTGTGTGTTAGCGGTGATATTGGTTCGGCAAGTTTTGCGTTACAGCAGGTACTGGCGGGTGAGCAATCTAAATTACAAACCGCCCTTGATTTGCCCAGCCCTCAAGTTGATTTGGGGCAAAAATTACGCGGTTTTGCCAGTAGCATGATAGATATCTCAGACGGACTTGGGCAAGATTTGGGGCATATCCTAACAGCATCAAACGTGGGTGCGGTGATTGACTTGGCAGCTATCCCAACGCATCCACTGCTGCAAGATTTACCCAATCCCAAAAAATGGCAATACCAGATGAACGGCGGTGATGATTATCAGTTATGTTTTACCCTACCAAAAGAAAAGTTTGATGCGTTTAATCAGCAAAACCCCCATCAAATTTTTGCCATTGGTAAAATTGTCACAGAAAAAGGGCTGACATTGACTTATAATCAAGAAAATGTGGCTTTTGCTATTCAAGGTTTTCAACATTTTTAGGATTTTTTAGGCAGTATAATGACCAATCACAAACCCGATGTCCGCAAGTCCAATGTATGCCCGCCATGCCCACCAACCGCTAGCGCTTGGGAAAAGCTCATTTATTGGCTAGGTATTGGCTTGGGTTCTGGACTGCCAAAACGGGCGGCTGGTACGTGGGGAACGGTAGGCGGCTTGGTGGTTGCTATTCCCTTGCTAGCGCTTGGGTTTTGGGGATTTTTGGCGGTCACGGTGTTGGGTTGTCTTGTGGGTAGTTATATTTGTGGTAAAACCTCTGATTTGATGGGGGTACATGATGACCCACATATCGTGTGGGATGAATGGGTGGGGATGTGGATTTCGCTATTGTATGTGTCGTATCAGCGAGTGCCACACGGCGATGTCGTGGGCTATTTTACCCAAACCGTACAGGATATGGCGGCGGTACAAGATATGGCACTGTGGTTGCTGGTGCCTTTTATGTTGTTTCGCTTTTTTGATATTTTAAAACCGTTTCCGATTAAATGGGTGGATAAAAATGTGAGTGGCGGTTTCGGTATTTTGATTGATGATGTGTTGGCAGGTATTATGGCAAGCGGCGTCTTTATCATCATTATCAAACTCGTTTTGAGCCCCGATGCCTTGGGGAGTAGCTAGCGCATGAAAATAGCCCCAGTGTTAGTGGTTTGCTGTTTGTTAAGTGCATTATGTTTGATGACGCCTGCTTACTATGACTTTTATAGTGGTTGGAACAAACATGAGTTTTTTGCCACTCTGGGCGTGTTTTTTTTGGTATTAAGTGGCGGGTTTTTTTATATTTATCAAAACTGGCAGTCTACTTTTGCGCCGCGTAAGTATCTGATGACCAGCGTATACGCGCTTATCATAGTCTTGTTAGCAGCTGTCGGATTATCGCCGTCACCCGATATCCCAAGGCTTGGCGCTATGCTGTTATATGGAATTGGCGCTTTTGCCATTCTCGTTATGTTAGAATTGATTGGCTATTTTTTACAAAAAAAATGAATACGATAAAGCGATTATTTTAAGGAAGGATTATGAGTGATTTAACCACCATCATCATGGCAGCAGGTAAGGGCACGCGCATGAAGTCTGCTAAGCCCAAAGTATTACAAACCTTAGCAGGTAAGCCGCTGCTAGACTATGTGCTCACTGCTGCCAATGCCATTCATAGCCAAAAAAATTTGGTGGTATATGGTTTTGAAGGCGAACAAGTCAAACAAGCATTTGCCGATGAAGCATGGCAAATTGACTGGGTGCACCAAGCAGAACAGCTAGGCACAGGACACGCGGTGATGATGACGCTAGAAAAGCTGCCTAAAGATGGCAAAAGTCTCATTTTATCAGGTGATGTGCCGTTGATTGGGGTCGATACCCTGCAACACCTGACCACGACAAAGAGCCGCTTTGCCATGCTAACCATGCAGCTTGACAACCCATTTGGCTTGGGGCGTATTATCCGTCAAGACGGAAAAGTAACCGCGATTGTTGAAGAAAAAGACGCCAACGATAGCCAGCGACAAGTGACAGAAATTAATAGTGGCGTGTACTGCGTTGCCAATGAGATTTTGCATAAATACTTAAACAACCTAACCAATGACAATGCCCAAGGCGAGTATTATCTCACCGATATCGTCAAAATGGCGGTGGATGATGGCATCGAGATTGCCACCGTATCGCCCACCCACCCGTTTGAGATTGAAGGGGTCAATGACCGTAGCCAGCTCGCCAAGCTTGAACGCACGTGGCAGACGCATCAAGCAAATGAACTGATGAAGCAAGGCGTCCATCTGATTGACCCAAGCCGTTTTGACTTACGCGGTCATGTCACAGTTGGTAAAGATGTCCAAATTGACATCAATGTCATCATTGAAGGGGACTGCGAGATTGGCGATAACGTCACCATTGGCGCAGGGTGTATTATCAAAAATAGCAAAATTGCCAGTGGTACAGTGGTACAGCCTTACAGTCTATTTGACAATGCGGTGGTGGGTGAAAATAACCAAATTGGACCTTTTGCCCGTTTGCGCCCCGATGCAGTCACCGCCAATGACGTGCATATCGGTAACTTTGTTGAGCTTAAAAACACCCAAATGGCAGCAGGCGCCAAAGCCAATCACTTGGCATACCTAGGTGATGCCACGATTGGACAAAAGACCAATATCGGGGCAGGCACAATTACTGCCAATTACGATGGGGTTAATAAATTTAAAACCGTGATTGGTGAAGAAGTACGTATTGGATCCAATGCGGTGCTGATCGCCCCTGTGACGATTGGTGACCGCGCCACCATTGGGGCAGGCAGTGCCATTAGCAAAAATTGTGACGCCGAAAAACTATCCATTGCCCGTGGCAAACAAGTCACTATTGATGGCTGGCAACGTCCTGAGAAAGTTTCAAAGTAGCTGTTAATCAGTGATGACTCGTTTTTTTATCAAGCATCGAAAAGCCGTCACACGTGGGATTATTGCTTTGGTCGTGCTGGCTTGTTTGACCCTACACGGTTTTATGTTAAAAGAGGTGCATTATACAATTACCTCGCCAAAACTCACGGGTCAAGATAGTTTCACCATTGC
>CALAPG010000026.1 GCA_937889485.1 uncultured Moraxella sp.
CTGATACACGCCTTTACCATCATGCCGAATCGGCGAGGTTTTGCCGTGCATGGGCATTGATGCGCGTACCACCTTGCCACCAAAAAAATGCGCAATCCCCTGCATACCTAGGCACACGCCAAGCAGGGGCGTGGTTTTGCCAAGCTCAGTAATCACCTCGCCGCACACCCCAAAATAGGCAGGGTCATCGGGCGAACCAGGACCAGGTGAGATGATAATGCGCGCAGGCGCTAGCGCTTTGATATCTGCCACGCTGATTTGGTCATTGCGTTTGACCAACACCTCAAACGGCGCGTTTTGCTCAGACAAGATTTCACCGATATATTGATACAGGTTAAAGGTAAAGCTGTCATAGTTATCAATAATCAAGACTTTCATGCCATCACTCCTTGTCTGGGTCAAAACTGCTTAATACCACGGTCATTGCCGAGAGTTTTCGCATAATTTCTTCATACTCATCTTCGGGGTTTGAGTCATACACATTGCCACCGCAAGTCTGGGCATAGCCTTTTTCACCCTTGATAAACAGCGAGCGAATGGGAATGGCAAAAATACAATCACCATTAAAACAAAACTGACCCAAAGCACCACCGTATGCACCGCGTCCATCAGGCTCAAGTTGGTTGATGATTTTCATTGCTTCAATTTTGGGCGCACCCGATAGCGTCCCAGCAGGAAAATTACTGGCAAGCGCGCTAAACATGTCATGCTGTGGGTCAAGAATCCCCACAATTTCGCTCGAGATATGCTGCACGTGTGAAAAACGCTTGATATCCATCAAATTTCGCACTTTAACTGTGCCAAAGCGTGCCACCCGTCCGATATCATTGCGGTGCAAGTCCACCAGCATATTGTGCTCAGCAATCTCTTTGGGGTCGTTGAGCAGCGCGCGCGCTAAGATACGGTCTTCGCTCTCATCCTTGCCGCGTTTGGTGGTGCCTGCCAGTGGGAAGGTTTCCATCTCGCCATTACGCAGGCGAAATAATAGCTCAGGGGACGCACCGATGATTTTTTGCGCGCCAAATTTGACATAGTACATGTGGGGCGATGGGTTGACCTCGCGCAATTTGCTATAAATTGGCATGCTATCGCCTTGAATGCGATAATGCGACTTAAAGCCCACTTCACACTGAAAAATCAAGCCTGCTTTGATGTCATCTTTGACCTTCATTACCGCAGCGGCATGTTGCTCACGGTTCATGCCATCGCCCAAATGCTGGGCAATTGGTGTGGTGTAGGTGGGTGAGGCGGCAGTCAATAATGCTTGAATCTCATCAATACGGTTGGTCTGATGCTCCGTATCATAATAAAAATAAAATATCTCACCCGTCATCTTATCAAGGCTCAAGCCATCCAAATATACTCCAAATTTAAACGGCTCAAAGTCTTCACTGGCTTGAATATTGAGGGTCGGCTCAAAAAAATTGACACTGTCAAACCCCAAAAACCCCACCAAGCCACCCGTATGGCTGCGTGAGATTACATGCTGCGGGGTGATGGCTTGCAGCAGGTGGTATGGGTTGTCACACGGGTAGTGGGTGCGTTCGCCTGTGCGGTGGTGGTGGATGGTCAAGGTGTGACGGTCTTTTGCCAAGACGGTCATCGCTGGGTCAAAACCGATGGCATGATGACGAGAGATATAACTTTCTTCACCCAATGATTCAAGCAAAAAACAGGTGTCATATTTGGCTTCAATGCGCTTGAATAATTCAAAAAAATCTTACCACTTAACGTCTGAATTTATTGGCAATTATAATTATCACAAAACGGCT
>CALAPG010000027.1 GCA_937889485.1 uncultured Moraxella sp.
CGCAGCATAATATCAATAGACGCCTGCCCAATCGCATCACGGCGCGCTTGGGGCAACGCAAATACCTGTTTATCCATAATAGAAACGCCTGCCTCGTAGGTCATACACAGCACGCGGCGGGTACTATACTGCGGTAAAATACGCGCCACGGCATAGCGTGGGTCATTTGCCAAGCGCTGATAAAAAAGCATGGTAGTGTTGGCTTCTAGACGATAATCCACCTCATGATGTAATAAATCGCGAATCTCCTCAAACCAATCATCTAATTGACGGGTTTGTGGTACGGCATTACTGACTTTAAGTAGTTGTCTAAATAGATTAAGGTCGCTGTCAATGGCGTCGGCAATATTGGGGTATTGCACTTTGAACACTACTTGTTCACCCGTGGTTTTATGCGTGGCTTGGTGAACTTGGGCAAGAGATGCGGTGCCAATTGGCACAGGGTTGATGTCAAATTCTTGTAGCTTCTCCCCCAGCTCTTTGATCAGCGCCGCTTCAATAATAGGGTAGGCAAAGGCACTGGTTTGGTCATTGAGGGTTTGCAGTGCTTCGGTAATTTCAGGGGGCAAAAAGTGCTCACCATACAAAGCAAGCATCTGCCCAATTTTGACTACAGAGCCTTTGAGTTTCCCAAGCTCAGTCACCAAATATTGGGCTTGTTCTCTCATAAATACTTGTTTTTGTGCTGCTTTTTCTTCTTTTGATTTAAATAGCCCAAACGCACTGTTGGTTGCCCAGCGTCTGCCAATACTAAGAGAGGCCTTGGCAATCGATAGCCGACGGTCTAACGCCGAGGTTTTTAGCTGGTCTAATGGCTGCTTATCGGTTGCCGTGTTGTCAATCGCCATAATATTACCTAAATTTAAATGAAAAAAAGCAAATTATTCTAACATAATTTGCCTTTTTTTGCAGATATTCAAGGGTTTGGCGCAGGGTTATTTGTTGCGTCCAATAGCACGGTAACCAATATCACGGCGATACTGCATCCCTTCAAAATCAATGTGGTCACAGGCTGCCAAAGCGTGAGTTTGCGCGGCTAAAATATCATCCCCTAATGCAGTGACGCATAGCACACGCCCGCCACTGGTCACAATGTCGCCTTGTGCGTTGACAGTTGTTCCTGCATGAAATACTTTAACAGTCGTTTGCTGCTGACTATCAAAAGCGGCTAAACCATGAATCACATCGCCCGTTGAAGCAGTTTCTGGGTAGCCTTTACTGGCAAGGACAATGCCAAGAGCAGGGCGAGAGTCCCATTCGGTTTGTTCTGGTAACTTGCCATCAAGACCTGCTTGGATTAAGTCTACCATAGAGCCTTTTAGGCGCATCATAATAGGCTGGGTTTCGGGGTCACCAAAGCGGCAATTAAACTCAATGACATAAGGGTCATCATTGCCATCAATCATCAAGCCTGCATACAAAAATCCTGTATAAGGGGTGCCATTGGCATTCATGGCATCCACTACGGGTTGTATTACCCGCTCAATCACTTTGTCGTGCACGGCTTGCGTTACCACAGGGGCAGGGGAATAGGCACCCATACCGCCTGTGTTTAAGCCTGTATCACCCTCACCAATACGCTTGTGGTCTTGGCTGGTTGCCATTGGCAAAATGTTATTACCATCAATCATACAGATAAAACTGGCTTCCTCGCCCTGCAAAAACTGCTCAATTACCACACGGCTACCTGCATCGCCAAATTTATTGCCTGATAGCATATCATTAATGGCATCCACGGCTTCCGCCTCGCTCATTGCTACAATGACGCCTTTACCTGCGGCTAGCCCATCGGCTTTAATCACAATCGGCGCGCCTTCTTGCTTCACATAAGCAATCGCATCGGCGGTATTGCTAAAGGTTTGGTATTTTGCAGTTGGAATGTTATGGGCAATCATAAAGTCTTTGGCAAACGCTTTTGAGCCTTCTAGCTGCGCGCAGTAAGCGGTAGGCCCCCAGGCTTTGATACCAGCCTTTGCCAAGTCATCTACCATACCCGCAACCAATGGCGCCTCAGGGCCTACCAACACAAATGCAACGTGCTGGGTTTGGCAAAAGTCAATTACCGCAGCATGGTCTTTGACATTCAAATCCACATTTTGGAGTTTGGCTTCTAAAGCAGTGCCCGCATTGCCGTTTGCCACAAATACTTGATTCACGCGATCATCTTTGGCGCATTGCCAAGCCAAAGCATGCTCACGTCCACCCGTGCCAATCACTAAAATATTCATAACCTTTCCTTTAAAACTGTTAAAATTAGCGATATTGTAACAAAGATTGTGAGCGAAAAGTATGGCAAATCATTTTATTATCGGTGTGGATGAAGTCGGTCGCGGGCCTTTACTAGGTGACGTGGTGGTGTGTGCCTTGGTGTTTGCAAGTGACATGTTAACCGTCAATGAAGATAGTATTAGCACCAATTTAGCCCAAGCAGATAGCGTGGCTTTGAATAACCCTACCTTGTCTGCCCTAACAGACTCCAAAAAACTCTCTGAAAAAAAACGCGAATTATTATTTCCCGTTATCGCCCAAACCGCACAAGCCTATAAAATCATCAAAGTAGCTGCCAGCATGATAGACCAGCTCAATATTTTACAAGCCACACTATTAGGCATGAAACAGGCGGTGGCAGGCGTGATGGACGCACTATTAGACACTTATCCTAATGCCACATTTAGCGTGATGGTAGATGGCAATAAACTGCCTGTGTTACATGATTTGGCGCATTTTGACAAAATTTGCTACCAACAAGCGGTGGTCAAAGGTGATGGCAAACACGCCTGTATCAGTGGGGCTAGTGTCTTAGCCAAAGTGACCCGTGACCAAGATATGATTGCACTTGCCAAGCTTTATCCAAACTATGGCATTGAAAAACATAAAGGTTATCCAACGCCACTGCATCTACAAGCGATTAAAAAATATGGAATTTTACCAATGCATCGCAAAAGTTTTGCCCCCATCAAACGCCAATTAGCGGGGGAATAAACACAGGCTTACAAAAATAGTTGATAAAAACTAGTGCATAAAAAAAGACAACCTAATGAGATTGTCTTTTTTTATGATATTTTTATCCAACTTTTTAGCTTAATTTGCGTATAGCAGAGGCTAGGGCGCATTGTGCCTAGCATACCACACGCTAACTATTAGATTGGTTGAATGTTGCTAGCTTGGTCGCCTTTTTGACCTTGGCTTACCGTGAAAGAAACACGTTGACCTTCGGCTAAAGTCTTGAAACCTGAACTTGCAATTTGGCTATAATGGGCAAATACATCTTTGCCGCCATTGTCTTGTTCAATAAAACCAAAACCTTTTGCTTCGTTAAACCATTTTACGGTACCGTTTACAGTATTTGACATAATGTTGTCCTTAAAAAATAATAGATTTTAATAATAAGGTCATCTGACCTGTCAGCTGAACTAAGCCATGAATTATGATTGTTTGAAAAAAATCATTCAACATAACGGCAGTTTTGATACACGTTTAAATTAAAATCTAGGACACAAGCAAAAACAAACTTTAGATTAGACTTAACGAAATGCGAACTGAAACTTACGACTACGGTCTAGCTATGTCCCAGTATAGCGCAAACTCACAGATTAGCAAGTAATTAAAAATTTTAATTGTAACCAAGGAAATAATCAATAATTTTGATTAA
>CALAPG010000028.1 GCA_937889485.1 uncultured Moraxella sp.
GCCTTGGGCAAAATCAGGCTTACCGCCGCCTTTACCGCCAAGCTGCTCGGCAAGATGCTTGATGATATCGCCAGCTTTGATATGTCCTGTCAAGGCTTTGCCTACGCTTGCGGTCATGGCGATTTTGTCATCGGCAACGCTTGCAAGTACCACGATGCCATCAGCCAATTTTGATTTCATGTCATCTGATAAGGTGCGCAGCGCTTTACCGTCCATGCCTTGTAAGGTCGCAATCAACACTTTTTGCCCGTTGATGTCTTGCACATTGTTGATTAAGTCTTTGGCTTGGCTGCTGGCAAGTTTTTGCTGCAAGCGTTCTAGCTGCTTTTCTAGCTCACGGGTTTTGTCATTCATTTGTGAGACGCGCTCGGCAATGTCTTGGCGTTTGGCTTTGAGCTGGCTGGCAAGGGTGTTTAGCTGTTTTTCGCCCTGCTGTACATATTTGACCGCGCCCATGCCTGTGACCGCTTCAATACGGCGAATCCCTGCGGCAATGCCTTGCTCGCTGATGATTTTAAATAAGCCAATATCGCCTGTGCGCTGCACATGCAGACCGCCACATAGCTCGATAGAGAAGGGTTTGCCGTCTTTGTCCACGCTGCCCATCGACAACACGCGTACCGTGTCGCCATATTTTTCGCCAAACAGTGCCATCGCGCCTTTGGCTTGGGCGGCTGCCATGTCCAGCAGTTCAGCGGTGGCAGGGGTGTTGGCTAAAATTTGCTGATTGACGATATTTTCAAGGGTAACAATGTCTTGCTCGCTGAGCGCTTGGTCATACGAGAAGTCAAAACGTAATACATCGCTGTTGACCAATGAGCCTTTTTGGGTCACTGTCGTGCCTAGGTGCTGACGAAGTGCCGCGTGCAGTAGGTGCGTCGCGGAGTGGTTTTTGGCACTCATGGCGCGCACTTGGCTTGCCACGCGCGCTTCACTATCTTGCGCTTGGCGGATGCTGCCCATCTTCACTATGCCTTGATGGATGATGGCTTGCCCTGATTTTTTGGTGTCCAATACGTCAAATACGCCAGACTTGGTTTGGATTTCTCCAAGCTCGCCTGCTTGACCACCGCCTTCTGCATAAAACGGTGTGGCGGCTAGCACAATCACGCCTTCATCGCCTTCGTTGAGCTGCTCAGTAGGCTTGCCGTCATGGTATAGGTGGGTGATTTGGCTTTGGTGCTGTGACTGTTCATACCCCAAAAACTCACTGGCGCTGTCCACTTGAATCAGCTGGGTATAATCCATCCCAAACTTGCCTGCCTCTCTGGCACGGGCGCGCTGCTCTGCCATGCCTTGTTCAAAGCCTGCTTCATCAATCCCAATATCACGCTCGCGCACGATGTCGGCTGTCAAATCGGCAGGAAAACCATAGGTGTCATACAGTTTAAATACCGTGGCACCCGATAATATATCGCCTGCTTTCAAGGTTTCTAGCTCTTGTGACAGCAGCTTCAGCCCTTGTGATAAGGTTTTGGCAAATTGTTCTTCTTCTTTTAAGATGGCTTGTTCAATCGCGGTTTGCTCAGCGGCTAGCTGCGGATAGGCTTCGCCCATGATTTGTACCAAAGGCGCGACCAGTTTGTAAAAGAAATTATCCGCCGCGCCCAGCTTGTTGCCATGACGTACCGCGCGGCGGATGATACGGCGTAGCACATAGCCGCGACCTTCATTGCTAGGTAGTACGCCATCGGCAATCAAAAACGCCACCGAGCGAATGTGGTCAGCCAATACTTTAAGAGACGGCTGCGCTTGCAAATCGGTGTCAGCTGGCATACCAATGATGGTAGCGGCATGGCGCATCAAATGGCTAAAAATATCAATCTCATAGTTGCTGTGCACGCCTTGCATGATAGCACTGATACGCTCAAGCCCCATACCCGTATCCACGCTTGGGGCAGGCAGTTTTTCAAGGGTACCGTCTTTTTGGCGATTAAACTGCATAAAGACGTTGTTCCAAATCTCCACATAGCGGTCGCCATCTTCTTCAGGGGTGCCTGGCAGACCGCCCCAAATATGCGCGCCATGGTCATAAAAAATTTCGGTACAAGGACCACAAGGCCCTGTGTCACCCATCGCCCAAAAATTATCCGACTGGTATTCGCCGCCCTTATTGTCGCCAATGCGAATGATGCGGTCAGCAGGCACACCAACCACATCATGCCAAATATCAAAGGCTTCATCATCGGTGTGGTAGATAGTCACATATAGTTTATCTTTTGGCAGATTGAGCCATTTTTCTGAGGTCAAAAATTCCCAAGCAAACGGAATCGCTTGCGCTTTAAAATAATCCCCAAATGAAAAATTGCCCAGCATCTCAAAAAACGTATGGTGACGCGCGGTGTAACCGACATTGTCTAGGTCGTTGTGTTTGCCGCCTGCACGCACACATTTTTGTGAGGTCACAGCACGCTTGTAGTCGCGTTTATCAAGTCCCAAAAACACGTCTTTAAATTGGTTCATACCGGCATTGGTAAATAGCAAGGTTGGGTCATTGTGAGGCACGAGACTTGAAGATGCCACTGGGGTATGACCATGTTCGGCAAAATAATGAATGAATGCTTGACGGATATCATTTGAACTAAATGGCTGGCTCACACTGGCTCCTTAAGAACACGGTAAATTTATTATCAAAAAATGCTAAACCTTGTATTTTATCAGAAAAGCAGGTCGTTGAATAATGGTTTTAGCAGCGGCTAGCATCATAAGACATCAGTCGGTCACAAAGTATAAGTACAACGCATAAGCACCAAAATAAGCAAAAAAATAACGCGTCTCATAGAACCCCTCCATTAAGACATATATAGTCTATTATCTTATGTCTGGAGAAAAAAAGCAAGAAACGGATGTGCGGGCCTCAATCTAAAAAAACAGGGCCGAAACAATCAGCCCTGTATCCTTATAGCATATTCTGCAGAAAAGCCCTGGTCCGTGCCTCTTTCGGATTCGCAAAAAACGACGCTGGCGCCCCCTGCTCAACGATATTACCATCTGCCATGAAGATTACCTGACTGGCTGCCTCGCGGGCAAATGCCATCTCATGAGTAACCACCACCATCGTCATATGATCCTCTGCCAGTTTCCTCATTATTTTGAGTACCTCGCCGGTCAACTCCGGATCAAGTGCTGATGTCGGTTCATCAAAGAGCAGAATATCGGGCTTCATGCAGAGTGCCCGGGCAATAGCCACACGCTGCTGCTGTCCGCCTGACAACTGCGACGGATAGTAGTCTGCCCGATCTGAAAGTCCGACTTTCACCAGCAGCTCGCGGGCATACGGTTCAATTTCAGACCGCTTCAGCCCTTTGACCTGCATAGGCGCTTCAATCAGATTCCCGATAACGGTCATATGTGGAAACAGGTTAAACTGCTGGAATACCAT
>CALAPG010000029.1 GCA_937889485.1 uncultured Moraxella sp.
TTTATTCTCTTAAAATTTATTTAATTGCCTAAATTTATTTAAAATAAAAATAATAAAATCATATACTTAAATATTTATTACTTGAATTTATTACTTAAATTTGCATTTAATTGTGCATAAATATACAAGTTTAAGTAATTAAAGTTTTTGCCATTTGGCAGATTTTGTTGTACCTATTTTTTTAATCAAATTGAGTTTTCTCATTTTGGTCAGCAAATTGCCGACTTTGCTTATTTTTTGTCGGTCATCAAGATGATTACTGAGCAAGGGAATGATAAGTGAGTTGATTTCCTCGCGTGTGGCATAACCTGCGTTGTCAATCAAGTCCACCATTAATTTCATATAATGTTCATCCGCTTGTTTACAATTACGGATGTAAGATACTTTTTCGCCTGTTGCTTCTGCAACTTGATAAGCTACTTGATAATTGGGACGGCGACCCTCTATCAATTTTTTGCGTTTTAATTCACTAGCCATCGTTTTAGTAATGGTTTGTCTTTTTTGAACTCGGTCTAACGCCATGATTTCTTGTAGTGATAAGTCGGTTTTTTTGATTAATAATTTACTAAAAGCTGGGTCTATCACACCGCCATAAATCGTTAATTTGACAGTATCGGGCTTGCTCAAGTCATAATCAGGTAAAGGTAAGTAACGTTTTGCCTGAGATTGGTGCATATCATAAATACCATAACCCATGCTATCTATCATGTTGAGCTGTACCATCGCGTTGACCAAAAACGGATTGCGGTAACGCTTTGGGCGGATTTGATGGTTGACATAATCCATCGGCTCACCTTCAAAAAAACTGCCCATATTTTCAAGCACTAGCTGATTGGACTTTTCGGCAACGATAATTTTGGCATTTTGGGTATAGTCTTGATGGGCAATACAGTTGTGCAATGCCTCCAACACCATACGTTGGTCATATTTGGCAATCTCAACAGGAATGAGTTCATCATCGGGTAAAATTCGCATTTGAAAATTACGGATTTTTTGATATAGCTCGCTACTGGTCAAAAAAAATGGTGGTAAAAAATGCTCGTAGGCTCGCTCACTGGTTTCTAGACTCCATGTCATCGATGCAGGATGTGGGGTCAATAAATAAAAGCTCTCTGCCTTGCCAAGCAGTAATAATGTGCCTTTAGTAATTTGACCATCAACTAATAGACGTGCCTTATTTAAAAAAGCCTCATCGCTTAGTCGGTTAAATTCATCCATATCAAAGCGTGTTGATGACTGCATTTTTTTCACAAACGCATCACGGGCTTTTTGAATAGCAGCTGGGTCAAGGTGGGATAGTTTGGCTTGTGCAACGACTTGGGCTGACCAGTCAATCGTTTTTTCTTGAGCATGGATTTGATTGATTTTATCTTGCCCCAAAGCGACAAGACTTTCGCCTGCTCGGGCATAATAGTGACCTTGCCAAGCGACTGGCGTGCCTTGCGGTGCTTGCGGAATTTGAAACAGAATCACTTTTCCATCGCGATGCTGTAATTCATAAATATTACGAAAGGTGATTTTTGGACTGATATTTTGTAGGACTTGGTTAGATACCGCTTGAATACGCGGACTATCGCCCTCTTTATAATCTGTACCAACCACAGTTCGGGTTTTGTCATCCACCCCAAAAATCAACCAAGCAAACGCACAATCTCTTAAATTGGCTTCATTTGATAGTGCAGAAAAATACTGCCCAATGTCTGATAGGGAAAATTCTTTTTTACCCCGTTTGAATTCAATAACTTCATTTTCTCATGTGGCGATTAAATCATCAAGCAGCGCACTTAAGTCATCATGCGTCATAACGTCGCCCCCACTTTTCTAGCAATTGCAATACCTTCTTCAATGCTTAAGCATACCGCATCGCTCGGCGTGTCTTGATAAAAAATAGTGCCATCCCGAAACACCACACACTCATTGACCCGTAGCTGTTGCCATGCTTCGTTAGACGTCAGCGGGATGGTGGTGATTAAAGTCGCTTTATCTGACAGATTGGTCACTTGGCTAAAATCAATGCTCACATCATCATCCGCCAGTTTGGCTTCACCAAACGGGGCTTGACGGGTGATATAAAATAGCAAACTGCCTGCATACGCCAGCTGCCAATCGCCATTACTAATTAGGCAATTAAATAACCCAAGCGTGGATAGTTCACGGCAAATTTGGGTCAAAAATTCAAACAACGCTTTATCGCTTGGGGGTTTGGCAAACTCAGCTTTTAACCGATTCAGCAAATAGCAAAATGCCAGCTCAGAATCCGTGGTACCCACAGGCTGATAATGCACCGCCACCGAAGGCACTTGCATGGCAAAACCATGGGCAAGCTGCCCATTATGGGCAAACGCCCACTCCTCGCCCCACACCTCACGCACAAACGGGTGGGTATTGGCAAGACAGGTACCGCCTTGGGTGGCTTTACGAATATGACAAATTACATTCATGGCTTTGATGGGATACGCGTTAATCAAATCTGCCACAGGTGAGTTATAACTTGGCTTGTCATCGTGAAATTGGCGCAGTCCTGCGGTGGCGCCGCATTGGCTTTTTTCAAAAAAAACAATACCAAAGCCATCTTTATGATGGTCGGTTGCCCCACCACGTTTACGAAACCCCGCAAAGCTAAAACCGATATCGGTGGGGGTGTTGCAGTTCATTCCTAATAATTGGCACATGCTGCCACATTCCCCCAATGCAAACTTGCCAAGCGTTTCATCAAATCTGGGTTTTTGACCATAATATCCGCCCCACTACGCCCCTGCTCACGGTTATAAAAAATCACATTAAGACGCAATAACCAAAAAATCGTGGCAGAAAAGCTGAGCATCACTGGCAAGGCTTGTCGCTCGTCGTCGGTCAGCGCTCGCACTGATTCATACCCCACCAAAAATGCCTGCATCTTAGCGTCATCAAAATTCACGGATTCGCCCGCGGTGGCATTACCCCACGTGGTACAAAAGTCATTGATCGTAATGGCAATATCCATCACATAATGCTCCACACTCACCTCGGTAAAGTCTAGCAGCCCCGTCAACTTAGCGGTGGCTTTGCCGTTGTCTTCTCCAAATTCCCATAAGGTGTTATCGGTAAACATATCCAAATGACATAGCCCTTTTGGCAAATCTTGCGGCAAGTTGGCATACGCCGTCCAGATATCCTGCATGAGCTTTGCCTCATCACTGGGCATAAACTGAGTTTCGCGCTCTTTGACTCTAGCCCAATCATACAGTGGCACGCCATAATTTTCGGCAGGTTGTAAGGTCTGCAAAGTCTGGTGCAAGGTGGCAAGCGCCTGACCCATTTCTTGGCACATCGCCTCTGTGGTATGCGTTGGGTGTTTGCCTGCCAGCTTTGGTACCATCAAAATGGCTTTATTTTCATAACGCATCACACAATCTGCCCCAATATCTTCTCCTTTGGCGGTCATTTTGACCAGCGGTGGGGCAATTGGTAGGCTGTCTTTAAGGGCGTGCATGACCGTTGCCATTTTCATGATATCGGCGGGTACGCGCTCTTCATATAGGGTAAAAACATAAGAAAAATCATCGCCTTGATCGTCCTGCGTCTGTATAAACCAGTTAGAATTTTTTACCCCTTGCACAATCGGAATTGCTTTGCCAAATTTGACCCCGTACAAGCCACAAAACGCAAAAAATTCATCTTCAGAGAGGTGTGTATAAACAGACATAAGGCATCCTTGAACAGCAGTAGGTCATAGAAAAAAAAGCAATCATGGAAAAACTACGGTAACCACAATATAAATTTGATAAACTTACGCCTATTATAGAAGGAAATTGAATATGTTAGCAAAACGAATTATTCCCTGTTTGGACGTGGACAACGGGCGCGTGGTCAAAGGTGTGCAGTTTGTTGATATCAAAGATGCAGGCGACCCTGTTGAAGTCGCCAAACGCTACAATGAGCAAGGCGCGGATGAGATTACCTTTTTGGATATCACCGCAACCCACCATGGGCGAGATACCACGTATCATACAGTTGAGCGCATGGCAGAGACGGTGTTTGTGCCTTTGACAGTGGGTGGTGGGGTGCGCAAAGTCGATGATATCCGCAGCCTACTCAATGCTGGGGCAGATAAGGTCTCAATTAATTCGGCGGCGATTGTCAACCCTGAGTTTGTGGGTGAAGCAGCGAGCCGTTTTGGCAGTCAATGTATTGTGGTGGCGATAGACGCCAAAAACGTGGGCAACAACCGATGGGAAATCTTTACCCACGGCGGGCGAAAAGCCACAGGCATTGATGCGGTGGATTGGGCGGTCAAGATGGCAGGTTTTGGGGCAGGTGAACTGCTGGTGACGTCAATGGATTCAGACGGTACCAAAAATGGCTATGATATCGCCTTGATGAAGCGCATCACTGACAGCGTGACGGTGCCTGTGATTGCCTCAGGTGGTGTGGGCAATCTACAGCATCTAGCAGATGGGGTGTTACAAGGCGGTGTGGATGCGGTACTGGCTGCCAGTATTTTTCACTTTGGCGAATATACCATTGGGCAAGCCAAGCAGTTTATGGCACAGCAAGGCATTGAGATGCGGTTATAGTGCGATTGCCAAACCCTTAGAGATACGACTATTTTTGTAAGAGTAAGATTAAGTAGTCAGATGGGTGTCTTGACAACCAAGGCGCCAAATAACCCCCATTGAGGTATTTTGTCATGTTAGTTAGATTAATCATCATCGCTGCCATACTTTTTGGCGGCATGCATTTTTATCAACAATATCAAAAAGATAAAACCCTAAATGAACTATCACAGCCCGTCTATTCTTCAAACTCGGTGGCAGAAAGTCAAGCCACGCCTGCACCTGCGACCGAGCCCACTTTTGCATGCGATGGTCGTCAACATTGTTCACAAATGAATTCTTTAGAAGAAGCCAAATTTTTTATCAAAAATTGTCCTAATACCAAGATGGATGGCGATAATGATGGCGAACCATGCGAAAATGATAGCCGCTTGCGTTAATACCGCCACCATAAAATGGTGGTAACGACGTGGGTAAAAATTTGCTATGATAACCCCATTTTTTTACCAAATTTGGATACGCACATGACCATGATTCACCCCCAATGGGATCCTGTTGCCCTGCATCTAGGTCCTATTCAAGCCCATTGGTACGGGCTGATGTACCTGCTTGCCTTTGCTTTTGCTTATGGTTTGGCGTGGTATCGCATCAAATCTCGCCCCGATTGGAATACCGATATGGTCTCTGACTTGGTGTTTTATGGGGCGATGGGCGTAATTTTGGGTGGGCGCATTGGCTATGTGCTATTTTATCAATTGGGTGAATTTTTAGCCAACCCCATGTATTTGCTCAAAATTAATGAAGGCGGCATGTCGTTTCATGGCGGGTTTTTGGGCGTGGCGATCGCCATGTGGCTGTTTGCTCGTAAGTACAAAAAGCCTGTTTTTAATGTTTTAGACTTTATCATTCCTTGTGTACCAACAGGTCTGTTATTTGGGCGCATGGGCAATTTTATCAACGGCGAACTATGGGGGCGGGTATCAGACGGCGGCTACAACTGGCTCATGTTATTTCCCCAAGCCATCAATGCCGATGCTGCGTTGTTACAGCAAAATCCTGCGCTACAAAGCCTTGCCGTCAATTTTAATGATTATTGGTTACTGCCCCGCCATCCGTCTCAGCTTTATCAAGCGTTTAGTGAGGGGGTCGTGTTATTTGTGCTGACTTGGTGGTTTGCCCGTAAGCCGCGCCCGCGTATGGCAGTGAGTGGTTTGTTTGTGATGGGGTATGGGGTGGCACGGTTTATTACGGAGTTTTTCCGTCAGCCCGATGCCGATCAAGGCTTTATTTTGTTTGACTGGATGACCAAGGGACAATTGCTAAGTTTACCGATGATTTTGGTTGGGGTATTTTTGCTCATCTGGGCGTACCACAATCAAACATATGATTGGGGTCGTCAAAAAAATGTGGATTAACAGGTAGATAACAGCATGATAACTTCTAAAAATGAACAAGCTTATTTGGATTTACTCAAATGGGTACTCGCCAGTGGCACCCAAAAAGGTGACCGAACAGGCACAGGGACGCTAAGCCATTTTGGCGCGCAAATGCGCTTTGATTTGGCTGATGGCTTTCCGTTACTGACCACCAAAAAAATTCATACCAAAAGCGTGATTTATGAGCTGCTATGGTTTTTAAAGGGTGATACCCATGTCAAATACTTGCAAGATCACGGTGTACGTATTTGGAACGAGTGGGCAACTGCTGAGCAAACTGCGCGGTTTGGCAAGCCTGAGGGAGAGCTTGGGGCGGTATATGGTCACCAATGGCGAAATTTTGGGGCAAGCCAGCAGCCAGATGGCAGCTACAATGCGGACGAGATCGGAAGAGCACACGTCTGAACTCCAGTCACACAGTGGTATCTCG
>CALAPG010000030.1 GCA_937889485.1 uncultured Moraxella sp.
TGATGCGTTTTCATCACTGTGGGCAGGGCAAAACGCCCGATTGGCAGCCACAGGCACCGCCCAGCAAATTATCGACAGGCTGATGCATGGCTGATACCAAATGACTGTGCGTTTTAAGGGTGTTGACCCAAAGTTTGATGCAGTTTTACCACGTTGCCCATAATCAAAATAGCCGGGGCAGGTAACTGGGCATGGGCTTGTTTTGCCACGATGTCCTCAATTGTACCTGTTAGCACTTGCTGATTGGGCAGGCTGGCATTGGCGATAATCGCAATGGGCGTCTGTGGCGATTTGCCTGCTTGCACCAAGCCGTCAGTTAGGCGTTCAAGCTTCTTAAGCCCCATATAAAACACCACGGTCTGACTGTCATCAAGTAAGCCCTCAAAGTTGTCATTCATGGTATCGGTTTTTAGGCAAGCGGTGACAAACTTGACTGACTGCGCATAGTCGCGGTGAGTAAGCGGAATCCCTGCACAGCTTGCCGCCGCTGTTGCTGCGGTAATCCCTGGCACCACTTCAAAATCAATGCCTGCTTGCGCTAATGTTTCTGCTTCCTCGCCGCCTCGCCCAAAGACATACGGGTCACCGCCTTTTAAGCGCAGTACCCGCTTGCCAAGCTTGGCGTGTTCCACCAGTAGCGCGTTGATTTGGTGCTGCGCCACGGCATGGTTACAGGCTTTTTTGCCCACATAGATTTTGGTGGCGTCACGCCGACACAGCTCAAGAATGGGCGGCGATACCAAGTTATCATAAAACACAATATCCGCTTGCTGCATCAGGCGCAAGGCTTTAAAACTGAGCAAATCAGGGTCGCCTGCCCCTGCTCCCACAATAGCCACTTTACCCAGTTGTGATTTATCGGTGGGCTGGGTTTGCTCGTGGTGTTTGAGTAATTCAAGTAATTGGCTTTCTGCTTTGCTTAGGCTATTTGGTTGATTTTGGAACACGGTTTCGGCAACTTGACCTTCAAAGGCTTGCTCCCAAAACTTGCGCCTTGCGGTGACGTTGGGCAAGGCAGTTTTTACCGTATCACGAAACTTGCCAGCCAGCCCTGCCAATTTGCCATATTCAGGGGCAATCATTGTTTCTATCTTGGCGCGCAGTAGCCTTGCTAACACAGGCGCCTTGCCCGCGCTTGACACCGCGATGGTAATGGGGTCACGATCGACAATGGCAGGAAAAATAAAGGTACACAGCGGCGGATTGTCCACCACATTGACAGGGATAAAACGCGCTTCACAGTCATGAAAAATTTGCGCGTTGACCGCCTCATCATCGGTGCAAGCAATCACCAAGGTTTGCTTGTCTAGGTAGATTGGCTGGTAACTATCGTGAATCAATGTATGACGGGTTTGGCAAAACTGCGCGGTCAGCCTTGGCGCATATTCAGGCGAGACAAAGGTGATGATTGCCCCTGCTTTATCGAGCAAATCCGCCTTTCTCAGCGCCACTTCGCCACCGCCTATCACCAGTACGGGACGGCTTTCTAGTTTAAAAAAGAGGGGTAAAGTATTCATGGTCGTCTTGCCCATCAAAAAAAGAGTATCATAAGCCAAAAATTAAAACGCGGTTATGTCATTTTGGGATATCAATTTTCAGGGTTGATAACTTTAAAAGTTTAGATTGAAAATTTTAGACTGAAAATTTGGCATTTAAAAAGGCGATGACATCATCATCGCCTGTTGCGTGGTCATTTTTTGTGCAAAAGTTTGCGTGTCAATTGGCTAACGCAATGCACTAAATACCGTTTTTTTACATCACAATGTTTTACATCACAGCTGGGTATGTAAGCCACACTCGCGGTTTTCTTCTACTTTGGTTGGGTCAAAATAATCGTGTTCATTGGGCAAGTCATGCGCTTTTAGGTACGCTTCTAAGTCTTGTTCTGACCAATGGAACAATGGCGCAACTTTTAACACCCCATCTTTGCTCTCTGACAAGACATCAAGCGATTGGCGAAACTCGGTTTGGTCTTTACGAATGGCATTAATCCACACATCTGGGGCGATTTCTTTGAGGGCGCGACCAAATGGCTCAAGTTTGACTTGCTGGGTAAAGGCATCGTGGGCAGGGTTGTTGACGCTGGGCACGCCATTAAATTCAACATCACGCCAAGCGGCAGTTTGCTTGGGCAGATACGTTACCACGTTTAGGTTTAGGCGCTTAATCAAGTCTTGGGCATGGCGGTAAGTGGCTTCGGTATTATAGCCTGAATCCACAAATAATACGGTAATATCTGGACGCTGTTTGGCAACCATGTCTAAGAGCACCACTTCGTATGGGCGAAAATTGGTGGTGATAATGGGGTTGCTGCCTTGCGCAAGTGCCCATGCGATGATGTCTTGGGGCGTTTTGCCATCCAGCGCGGCATTGGCTTGGTCAAGGTCGATGTTAAGTTGGTTGCTCATGGGGGTTCCTATAAGTTTATCAGTCGGTCTATAAAGAGGTTTGGTGGGTCTATGCTAATCAATTGCTTTATGATTAAAAAATGCTTTTTGGTGATAGGCTTATGAAAAAACAGAATGACACCGCCTAACCTAGCCGCTAGGATTGCCAGCCGCCTATAAAAAAAGCAAACCGTGGCGGCTTGCTTTTGACCAAAATGGCAAAATTTGGAGCAATAAACAGGACAATTACTCACCTGCAAACATGGGCAACTCATGAACGCTGCGACCTGTATAAGTATGCTTAATATCATCAAAATAGCCAAACCAAGCATCGCTAAAGTCGTCATCAGCAATATAAAACTCACCAAAACCCACTTCGGTGAGTAATTGCAAGGTGTCAGGGATGATATCACCCGATGCGCGCAGGGTGATATTTTGTGAAAAATTTGGATGTTGGCGGATGGCTTGGGCAAGGCTATAACCACGCCCGTCACGAAACCCATGAAAATCAATCACAATAACCGATAATAACGGCAGCACCTTGGCAAAATCTGCTGCCAAAAACTGATAATCACTTGCCCCTGACAGCACAATGCCCAGCTTTTTGTCCCCAAGGCGTGTGGCGAGTGCCAGCAGCTCATCGGCTGCTAACTGCGGTTTTGGCGGATTTTTTTCGCTAAACTCAACGGGGCGAAAATCCACCAATATCTCAGTGACACTGGGCGCAAACTGTGCCAGCGTGATATGGTCAATTTTTTGTTCATGAATGCTGACAGTGGCACTTTCTACCCCGTCAATGATACGCTGTTGATTAATCAATGGCATGGTTTAGACTCCTGTTGGCTCGGCAGATTTATCGCGGTACACGTGGGCTTTAAATGGCTCAATGCCAATACGCGCCACCACTTGGGCAAAGGTTTCGTTGCCTAGGTCACTGGCTTGGCGGTGGGCTAGGTACACCTGCAAGATATCATCCACCGTGCTAGCAACCGCATCCACTGGCACTGATTTGCCCAGTATTTCCCCCAATTTGGCATGCTCGCTTGATGTACCCCCCAGTGAGATTTGATACCAGTGTTCGCCTTTTTTATCCACCCCCAAAATACCAATGTCTGCCACATGGTGGTGGGCGCAGGCGTTCATACAGCCCGACATATTTAGGCGTATCTCGCCAATGTCATGCACAAAGTCGGCATCTTGGAAGTATTGATTGACTTGGTTGACGATATTTAAGGTACTGGCATTGGCAAGTGAGCAGTAATCAAAGCCTGGGCATGAGATAATATCGGTGAGTAGCCCAATGTTGGGGCGGGCAAGGTCATAGTCTTTGAGCACTTGCCACACCGCGTACACGTCACCAAGCTTGACATCGGCAAGTACCAAGTTTTGGTGGTGAGTGCCGCGCACTTCGCCAAAGCTATATTGGTCTGCCAAATCTGCCACCACGCGCATTTGGGTGGCGGTGATGTCGCCTGTATCTTGCATAAAGTGCTTGAGTGAGATAATCACCACCCGATACCCTGCCACTTTATGGGCGCGGGTATTTTGCGCAAACCAGCGCGCAAATTCTGGGTCTTGCTGCTCTGCATCCAGCTGCGTTTGGTGGGCGGCAAGGGAGGCGGCATCAAAACTGACATAATCAGGGCTTGGGAAAAAGGTTTTGGCATGGGCGATTTGGGCGGGCGTTAAGGTCAGCTTGCCATCTTTGTTGTGCGCGTGCCAGTCGGCATCCACTTGTTTGGTAAATTCTGCCACCCCCATGCTTTCTACCAAGATTTTGATACGCGCTTTATATTTATTATCGCGTCTGCCATGTTGGTTATACACCCGCAAAATCGAGTCCAAATAAGACAATAAATGAACATCGGGTAAAAATGACTTGATGACTTTACCAATCACTGGGGTGCGCCCAAGTCCGCCGCCAACCAGCACTTCAAAACCAATCTCACCTGCGGCATTTTTGACCACATGTAAGCCAATATCGTGCAATTGACTGGCAGCGCGGTCAGACTGGGTACCAATCACCGCGATTTTAAATTTGCGCGGCAAATAGGTAAATTCTGGGTGAAAGGTTGACCATTGGCGGATGATTTCGCAGTACGGGCGTGGGTCTGCCACTTCATCACTAATCACCCCTGCAAACTGGTCGGTGGTGGTGTTGCGGATACAGTTGCCCGATGTTTGGATGGCGTGCATCTGCACACTGGCAAGCTCTGCCAAGATATCTGGCACTTGCTCAAGTTTTGGCCAGTTAAACTGCATGTTGGTACGGGTGGTGATATGCCCATAGCCGCGGTCATATTTTTCGCTGATATCGGCAAGTTTACGCAGTTGGTAGGTTGCCAGTAGCCCGTAGGGAATTGCCACCCGTAACATGGGGGCGTGGCGCTGAATATAAAGCCCATTCATCAAGCGTAATGGCAAAAATTCTTCTTCACTCAGCTCGCCTGCCAAAAAACGGCGGGTTTGGTCGCGAAACTGTGCAACCCTGTCGTCCACAAGTTGTTGGTCAATGGCGTTGTATTGATACA
>CALAPG010000031.1 GCA_937889485.1 uncultured Moraxella sp.
TACTATTAAATTGATTACTCTGAATATCACCGACCACGATTAGCGCATTATCTTTAACTAATTGGGTGGTGAATTTGTGTATCAGGTCTTGGCGTGTATGCTTGATTTTGGCATGGATTGCCTTAACACGTTGTTTGTTTTTGGCACGTTGGGCGGTGGCTAAATCTTTGGCATATTTGAGCGTTTGCTTAATTTGTAGCTTGTCGCCATTTGAGGCGGTGGCACTGTCTTTTAAGCCCAAATCAATACCTACGCTACCTGCTCCGCATTGTGTTTTAGGGTATTCTTTGCTGTATGCTTATCTCGTATGCGTAGCTTGAGTGTTTTCATGGGTTTAGTTTAACATATTTAACAAATTTCTGTGCGTAAGCATAGTTTCGGAGTTGCCTTAATCCTGTGCCTAAAGTCGGTGGTTTTACGGCAAGAGAGGATAAAAGATCACGCGTTATTTGTAAGGTGGCAGATACTTACCACTAACAAATGAACACGGGCGAGTAAAAAATTGATACGGGTGGTTAAAACTTACCTAGCACTCAAAATCTAGATTTTCGCTGTGTGGACGAACCAATATTCATGGCTTCTCGATATTTGGTGACCGTGCGCCTTGCAATGCCAATGCCTTGCTGCTGCAGCCTTTGCATAATGACACTGTCAGACAAGGGTTTTTTGGGATTTTCTTCATGAATCATTTGCTTAATCATGGCACTAATGGCGGTGGAAGAGATGCCCTCACCTTCTTCACTACTTACTTGACTTGAGAAAAAATATTTTAGGCTAAATAATCCGTTTGGGGTAAGCATGCTTTTGCTGGTGGTGATACGTGACACCGTTGACTCGTGCAAACCCACCTCATCTGCTACATCTTTTAAAATCATGGGCTGCATTGCGATGACGCCGCGCTCAAAAAATCCTTGCTGCCGTTTGACAATACAAGTTGCAACTTTTAGTAGATTTTGGTTACGCTCTTCAATGCTACGAATAAATAATTTGGCATCATACAGTTGCTCTTTTAGGTACACCCCTTGCTCGGTGGTATCGTTTCTTTTGACCAAATTGGCATAGGGTTGGTAGATACGTAATTTTGGCAACGTATCTGGATTCAGGCGCACCTCCCAGCTGTCGTGACGGCGGCTTACCAGCACGTCGGGTATGTCATAATGGGGTGGTGGCTGTTGAAACTGGCGCTGGGTTTTTTCATAACGACTGGCGGGGTTTGGGTCTAAGCTACGCAGCAATGCCAGCGCTGGCTGTATATCTTCGGCGCTTAGTTGGGTGGCTTTTAGTAATGGCGTAATATGATTATTGGCAAATAACTGGGCATGTGCCAAGATTTTTTTGGCGGCAGCCATATAAGGCGTGGTAACGGGCAATTGTTGTAGCTGGATTAATAGGCATTCTGCCAAATCTCTGGCACCCACACCTAGCGGGTCACACTGCTGAATATAGCCCACTACCCGTTCAATATCTGCCACAGTCAAAGTGACCTCTGCCACTTGGTAAAAAGACAATAGCGTATCAAAGCTATGGTATAGATCATCGCTTGCGAGGGTGATAAATCCGCGGTCATCCATGCTATCAATAAGATAATCCGCTAGCAAGGTATCAAGGGTAGAAAGCTGATTAAAATTAAGCTGCCAGCGCACATAGTCTTGGATATTACCTTGAGTAGCCAGTCCGTGTTCGCCCGTGTAATCATCGGTTGGGGGGTTGCTAGTTCCTGACACCTCAGGGGTATAAATATCATCCCATTGGGTATCTATCGCCATTTCTAAATGTTCACTAGCAAAATATTCACTGCTGTCTATGGCGTCTATGCCATATTCATCAAACCCCTCGGCGGCAACGGTTGTGTCATCATTGAAACTGTGACTAATGTCACTAGAAAAACTGGCAACCGTGTCAAAATAGCCCGCTTGATTTAGGGGGGATAGACCAGCAAACGCATCATTTATATTTGATGGCTCAAGCGCTGTTTCACGCTGTTGCCAGTCTTCTTCTCGCTCAAGCATGGGGTTACTATCAAGTTTGAGCTGCACCTCCTGTTCAAGCTCAATACTAGACAGCTGCAATAAGCGAATCGCCTGCTGCATCTGTGGGGTTAGTGTCATCCCCGTGGTGAGTTTTGCCCCAATACCAATTTTCATAAGCTATATTTCTCTATTTGCTGGGCTAGTACACAACAAACGCCAAAACCAAGTCTTTCAAAAGCCAATTATTCACAGCCAATTTGGCTGATCGTCATCCAGTATATCTCATTTTTGCGCCAATCAAGCAATCACAAATACAAATGATTTTACCACGCTTATCGGGTAATGGGCAGTCGGTTGCGTTTGTTGTCAGGATGACCACAAGCCCGCGATTTGTGTATTAGGCAGCGCGTATTTTGGGTGGCTATGCTAAAATGCATCAACGCGATTAATGATGGATAAACCCAAATAATGACTGAGCTACCGACTTTTGCCATTGTTGAACTAAACAGTCAACTCCCTATTTTGCCAAACTTATTTGCCATTGAACAAGGCATTCAACAAGCTGTCACGCTGGGCGCTTCGCTGGTGGTGCTGCCAGAAAATGCGTTTTGCTTTGGGCAGCAAGCGTATGCTGGTCGCTATTTTGAACCACTTAAAGACTGGTGTGCAATGGCTGCCCGCCATTATGGCATTTATTTATTGGCAGGTACCCTACCTTGCCCTTATCGTCCAGATGGCACGCCTGTACCCGCTGGCAAGTTTCGCCAAAGCTCGCTGTTATTTGATCCCGCGGGTGATTGCCTCGCCCGTTATGACAAAATTCATTTATTTAAGGCGACCGTCAATGATAGTACAGGCAGTTATGATGAAAGCCGCACCTTTGAGGCAGGCAATCAATTGGTAGTGGCACCCACCGAATTTGGCAATATTGGCATGATGGTGTGTTTTGATGTTCGGTTTGCGCCATTGGCAATTGCGCTACGCCAGTTGGGGGCACAGATATTGACGGTCCCTGCCGCATTTACTTTTCAAACGGGCAAAGCCCATTGGCAAGCCTTATTGCGCGCACGCGCGTTGGATAGTCAATGTATGGTTGTGGGGGCAGGACAAACAGGCAAACATCATATTGTTCGCGGCAATCAAACCAGCCACCGTATGACGTGGGGGCATAGTCAATTTGTCAATGCGAATGGCGAGGTCATTTCTAAAGACCCTACCGCTGATACTTTACCAGCATCTTCTTGGGCAGCAAAGCCGCTAGCCGATCAAGCGCGGCACTGGGTTGTTAGTGAGGATGAACCTGTCTTGGTCACCGACCCTTCATCCCCATCTTACCGTGTGATTAGCACCCAATTTGATCAAGTGGCACAGCAGCAATGGCGACAAAATATTGCCCTAATGGATTGCCAGAAGCTGACCATCACTCATCCGTTTACTAGGTAAGATGGTATGTCTAATACTGATAACCCGTTATTTGATTATTTAAAAAACAGCCCGATTTTTAGCCGCCTCGACCCTTATATGTTTCAGGTGGTTGAGAAGGCGCTACGTTTTCGAGAGCTTCAGCCACGGGAGATTTTGTTTACCGAAGGCGAACATGGTGATTATATCGCGTTTTTGCTGATTGGCGAGTTGGCAGTGATTAAATATGGACAAACAGGCGCTGAAATTACGGTAGGCACCATTCGGGCAGGCGAAAGTATTGGGGAGATGGCGCTGCTGGATTCTTTGTCACGTTCGGCAACCATTCGGGCGGCAAGCTTATGCGCGTTGGTGACGTTGTCATGCACTGACTTTGAAGCAATTTTGACGGATCACCCCCGTATTGGGGTGGAAATGCTGCGTGGACTTGCCATTATTTTGAGCCTTAACCTGCGCCGCACCTCAGAAAACCTTACCCGCGCCGTTCAGATGCCTTAGAACCTGCTCACGATTTATCTTGGGTGACAAACCTGCAGAATCATCGTTATCTGCTTAGCATCACAAAAAGCACGGCGTGGTTAAGGATGTACAAGCGCTTAACGCCTAGAGCGAGGGTGCGCTTGATCATATACTTGCGATAAATGCCCAAAATCTAGGTGGGTATAAATTTGGGTGGTGCTAATATCACTGTGCCCCAATAATTCTTGTACGCCTCTTAAATCACCGCTATCACTGAGTAGGTGTGAGGCAAAGCAGTGCCTGAGCAAATGCGGATATAAGTCCTGTGCGATGCCTGCACGTTTGGCCTGGTGTTTGATGCGTAGCTGTACCGTGCGTGTGGATAGTCGTGTACCCAGCCGCTCACTAATAAATACCGCAGGGTCTTGGGCTTCTACCCATAACGCCCGATGTGGCAGATAATGGCATAGCGCCTGCCATGATTTTTCGCCAATGGGCACAATACGGGTTTTATTGCCTTTACCCAGTACACGCAGTAGCCGCTGTGAGTGGTCTATGTCTGAGATATTGAGCCCGACCAACTCCCCCACTCGTAGACCACTGCCATATAATAGTTCAAGCATAGCTTTATCACGTAGCCATAGCCGTCCTGCTTCGGCATCATCAGGCATGGGTTGGTCTAACAATTGTGATAATACATCCACATCAAGTAAGGTTGGTAGGGGTCTTGGGGCACGCTTGAGGCGTAATGTGGTGGTGGGGTTAGTGGTGATATCGCCTTTTGCCACAAGCCACCGATATAGCTGGCGCAGTACCGTTAGTTCATATTGCATGCTAGATTTGGAAATTTTGGCAATGTCTAAGCGCTGTATGAGGTAGGCGGATAACTCAGCCCGAACCACGTCTTGAAGCGTGCGCTTGGATTCTGCCAAATACACCAAAAAGGGCTGCAACGCTTGCCGATAGCTTTTGACCGTGGCAAGGCTGTAGCGCTTGCTTGTTAGTTCGGCAAGCCATTGTTCTACCCAAGTTTGGTTAAGGCTTGCCGTGGTTGTGATAGCCGCGGTTGGCATGGCTAGTAACGATAACTATCGTCTGGGCTTGCCTCCTGTGGGACAGGGTCAGCAGGTTTGATGCCTGCACCCGTCATTAATCCTTCTGGGCTAAACACGCCTTCATACACAAAGGTAGCAGGCCCTGTCATATATACAGGATAACCATCTTGCCAGCGGATAATTAAACTACCGCCATATAGCTGAGCACGAATATCAACGCCTTCATCTAACCAACCTTCGCGGACACCTGTTGCCACCGCGGCACATGCCCCCGTGCCACATGCTTGGGTTTCGCCTACACCGCGTTCATACACCCGTAGGCGAATATGACGGTTGTTCATGACCTGCATAAACCCCACATTGACCCGTTCAGGAAAAGCGGCATGGCTTTCAATGGCTTTACCCAATTTTTCTACTTCTGCGGTTAGTACATCCTCCACCTTAATAATGGCATGGGGGTTGCCCATGTTGGCAACATATAGGGTAACAGGCGTACCGTCCACATTTAGGCGATAAGAATTTTGTACTTTGGTAATAGCTTTTGGGGTAAATGGAATGTCATTGGGTTCAAATTTGGGTTTGCCCATATCCACCTGTACCCAGCCATAATCATCGGTGGTTAAAGTGATGATACCGCTGGCGGTTTCTACCCGAATCCGCTGTTTAAACGATAATTTGCGCGCCTGCACAAACCTAGCAAAACAGCGTGCACCGTTGCCACATTGCTGTACTTCGCTACCATCTTTGTTAAAAATTCGATAACGAAAATCCACATCGGGGCGCGTAGGCGGCTCGACAATCAGTAACTGGTCAAAACCAATGCCTAAGTGTCTATCACCCAATAATGCTACCAATTCTTTGGTGAGTGGTAACCGCTGCGTCACCAAGTCAATGACCATAAAATCATTGCCAAGTCCGTGCATTTTTGTAAATTCAATTAACATGATGGTTCCTTCATTATTTTTTATTGCTGCTATCTTAACATGATAGGCACCGATTGATAAGGTAATTATGGGACAAAAAAAACCCAACAAGTCAAGCAAAATTTTGCTTGGTTGTTGGGGTTAAAGCCGCATTCTACCACGGCTAAAGCGGTGTTATGCAAGCCTTCATGCAAGCATTGCCACAAGACAAATAATTCGTGAACGCACCGAACGCCTAGTCAATACAGCTTTCTTGCTGCCATAGACTATCAAGGGTTTCACGCTCACGCACCACATGAGGCGCGCTGTCTTTGATGAGCACTTCACACGCGCGGGGGCGGCTGTTATAGTTACTTGACATGACAAATCCATAGGCACCTGCGCCCGTGATTGCCAAAATATCATTGTCTGCCAATGCCAATGCACGGTTTTTTGCCAAAAAATCGCCTGTTTCACAAATTGCGCCAACAATGTCCCAGACTTTTGGCGCATCAGCGCCAAGCGTGGTCGGAATCACTGCCATCTCAGATTGGTACAATGCAGGTCTTATTAGGTCATTCATGGCGGCGTCGACAATGGCAAAATTTTTATGCTCGGTGGGTTTTAAGATATCCACGCAGGTGAGCAGCACGCCTGCATTGGCAACAATGCTACGACCTGGTTCTAGATACAGTTTTAACCCAAGTTTTTTGAGTTTTGGCAGTAGTAGCTGCGCAAAATCTTGGATACTGGTCACTTTTTCATCAATATATTGCACGCCAAGCCCACCGCCTAGGTCAATATGACGAAGCGTGATGCCCTGTGCCAAAAGCTCACCAATCATCTCAATGATTTTGTCTAACGCATCGATAAATGGCTGGGCTTCGGTAAGCTGCGAGCCAATATGGCAATCAATCCCCACAATCTCCAAATTGGCAAGCTGACTGGCAATTTGGTAAATACGCGGTGCATCTTCATGGGTGATGCCAAATTTATTTTCTTTGAGCCCCGTTGAGATATAAGGGTGGGTTTTGGCATCCACATTGGGATTGACCCGTAATGAAATAGGGGCGGTTTTACCCATGGCTTGAGCAACTTGACTGATACGATACAATTCTGCTTCGGACTCGACATTAAAACATGCTATGCCCACTGTCAAAGCGGTGGTAATATCCTGTGTGGTTTTGCCAAGCCCTGAAAATACGATTTTAGTGGGGTCGCCGCCCGCTTTTAGCACACGCGCTAGTTCGCCCCCTGTCACAATATCAAAGCCCGCCCCTGCTTTGGCAAGGATATTGAGCACTGCAAGGTTACTGTTGGCTTTTACGGCATAACAGATTTGATGGTCAATCTGTGAAAAGCTGTCACTATATGCTTGATAAGCTGCCAAGATTGCTTCAGCACTGTAGACATAGGTAGGCGTGCCAAAGTTTTTGGCTATTTGTTGCAAATTGACGCCATCCATGACTAGCTGCCCATTTTGGTAATCCAAGCAGGCAATGTGCTGCACTTGCGTCATCGGGTCAATGACTCGCGCTTGGCTGGTGGTCTCTGGCGTTGGCTGATCAGTAGTCATTGTTATCTCCTACCATGGCGGCTTGTGTGGTGGCTTGTGTGGTAGTTTGCTGGCTTGGCTGTCCAAAGCGTGTGTTGGGATTTTGAAGCGTTGAGGTTTCGTTCGGCTCATTGATCGCCTGAGCCGCTGGTGTCACCACTTGATGGCTGGGGCTACTAGGTAGATATAACGCCCCTTTTTGCCCACAACCTGTCAATGCGCTGCTAGCTACCAACCAACCAACCAAGATAACGCCTCGGTATGATGTGAAGATTTGCATGAATGTCCCTTAAGAATGCCAATAAATATCATGGCGGTTATTGTAGCGTTATTTGCTTTTTGGACGCAATCACCAATCGTCTACAAGCTCACCTATTTTTACCAACTAATATTTGTTTTTTATGAGTTTTATTGCATATAGTTACACGCTTTGGACGCGGTATTTTTTTGGTGATAACCATTTTTGCCAAGCCGTTAGACGTTTTAGTATTCTAAATGGCTATAAGAATGACAACAAAAATTTGGCAAAAAATTGCCACAAACCAAATTTTTTACTTTACAATAAATTGCTTAAGATATGGATATCTTTATTTTTAATCCAATAGGGAAGTCACTTGTTGCAAGGATAGCGCAAGCGCTTGTCTTAAGGAAAAATCATGCAAAATCCCATCTTAGTGCTAAATTGTGGCTCCTCATCCATCAAATATGCGTTATTAAGTGATGAGACCCCCGAGCGCGTGGAAGGTCTGGCGGAAAATTTGGGGCTAGACACCGCAAGGATCAAACATACAGACATTAATGGCGAAAAAATCGAAATCTCCTTGGCAGGCGCCAATCACCAGTGGGCATTACAAAAAATTTTAGGTCTATTGGCAGCGTATCAACCTGTTGCCGTGGGTCACCGTGTGGTACACGGCGGGCGTGAGTTTTCGCATGCCGTCAAAGTGGATCAACACGTACTTGCCGAAGTCAAACGTCTAAAAGTGTTAGCACCCTTACACAATCCTGCCCATGCCCTAGGTATTGAAGCGGTACAAAAAATTTATCCCGACCTACCGCAAGTGGTGGTCTTTGATACCGCCTTTCACCAAACCATGCCCGCCAAAGCTTACCGTTATGCCATTCCAAAGGATTTATATAATGAGCATTATATTCGCCGTTATGGCTTTCATGGCAGCTCTCACGCCTATGTCGGTCACCGCGCCGATGATCTAGTTGCCAACAACCAGCCCAACGGTTGGATTACCACCCATTTGGGCAATGGCTGCTCACTGACCGCCGTTTATGAGGGGGTAAGCTTAGATACTAGCATGGGATTAACCCCACTTGAGGGCGTGGTTATGGGCACTCGAAGCGGTGATGTTGATCCAAGCTTACACATTCATTTACAGCGGATTTTGGGCTATAGCCTAGACCAAATTGATACTATCTTAAATAAGCAAAGTGGTTTATTGGGTATTTCGGGTATTTCAAGCGACATGCGCACCGTTGAGCAAGCCGCCAATGAAGGCAATGACGATGCCAAACTTGCCATTGAAATTTTCTGCTACAAGGCGGCTCGCTATATCGCTTCACTCAGCTGCGCCCTACCTACCTTTACGGGCATTGTATTTACGGGGGGCATTGGCGAGAATAGTGCCACCATTCGTCAAAAGATTTTGGACAACCTGCCCCATTTTGGTATCAAAGCCGATGCCAACCAAAATAGCGAATTATCACGGGGGGCGGAAGGTAGCTTCCACCAGCCAGATAGTAAGCTACAATTATGGGTTATTCCAACTGATGAAGAATACCAAATCGCCAAAGAAACCAAAGAAGTATTAAGCTTATAACGCGCATTAGCCCTAGCGTTTTGTTTAGGGCTTTTGATGTTACGCCGTAAAAATCATTAGGAAATCATTATGCAAACCATTTTATTTGTACCAACCAGCAGTGGCATTGGTCTTACGTCTGCTTGTCTAGGTTTTATTCGGGCACTGGACTATGTGGGGCTTAAAGCGGGGTTTTTAAAACCGTTTAGCCAAAATAGTGCTGAGGGCAGTGTGGAAAGCGAGGATAGCTCAAGCGTCCTTGCCAAGCACGCGTTTGGTCTTAATCCACCCATGTCTATCACCCGTAGCCGTCTAGAGCGCGTGATTGGCGATGGTCAATTAGAGGATTTGATGGAGATGGTCGTTGCCAAGCACCAAAGCTTGAGCGAACACTACGATGTGATTGTTTGCGAGGGTTTGGTTGCCGATAGTGAGTCAAGTTATGCTGAGCTGGTCAACTTGGCGATTGCCAATGCCCTTGATGCCAAAGTGATTTTGGTCAGTAGTGGCGATTTGGCACACCCTGATAGCTTGGTGGATAAGCTAGACTTATTTGCGCGCGATTTTGGCGGTATGGCAAATGAGCGCACGTTGGGTACCATCTTGATGCGGGTTAAAAACCTCAACGACAGTTATGCCACCAACCCCGTCGCCCCTGGTAAAGCCAGAGTTCAGCTAGATGATGCCCAGTTACAAGCGTTTAAACAACAATCACCTGACTTTGATAGCGATCATTTTCGCCTCATTGGCGTGGTACCATTTAGTAACACGTTAAGCGTGCCTCGCACTTGGGATGTCGCCCAAGAGCTTGACGCCAAGTGGTTAAGTGAAGGCGATGCCAAAACGCGCCGCGTGTTATCGACCAAATTGGTAGCGCGTACCGTTGCTAACATTGAAGACGCTTTTACCCGTGGTAATTTGTTGGTAACCGCAGGCGACAGAGATGACCTAATTTTGGCAACCGCGCTTAGCACCATGAACGGTGTGCCCTTAGCAGGGCTGATTTTAACAGGTGGGATTATGCCCAATGACAAAATCGTTAACCTATGCCGCCCTGCCCTCAAAACAGGCATCCCTGTCATGCTGGTCAATACCGACAGTTTTGACACCGTGACCAAGCTCAACAACATCAGTCACGAGATTCCTGCC
>CALAPG010000032.1 GCA_937889485.1 uncultured Moraxella sp.
TTTTTCTATTATTCTACCTTATTTGATAGTAGATTTAAAACTTTGCAACAGAACCGATGTAACCGTTTATTAATCTTTTCTATCATCAATGGATAAGTTTTTTTGGTACACTAGAAGTATGAAAAAGGAGAGTATTATGAAACAGAGCCAGGCTAAAAAGCGTGACAATGCGATGACTAATAAGATTTTGATGAGGTTGATTGCTCTTGTCGTAGGTTTGCTTTTTCTTGAAATTTTGATTATTCATAGTAAAAATGAGCAGCAAAAGAGTGTTTCAAATCAAGTACAGACAGCACGTATCATGGCTAATGGGGACTTGCTTTATCATGACGGTCTCTATATGAGTGCCTTGCAGGCAGATGGCAGTTATGATTTTACTGAAAATTTTACATATGTGAAGCCATGGTTAAAGCAGGCTGATTTGGTCTTGGGTGATTTTGAGGGAACTATCAATCCTGATTATCCTTTGTCAGGCTACCCTCTGTTTAATGCTCCTCAATCAGTGACGGCAGCTATTAGTGATGCCGGCTATGATGTTATGGATTTGGCCCATAATCATATTTTGGACTCTGGTTTAGAGGGAGCTTTTACAACAGCCGATGCATTTAAAGAGGTGGGCATTGACCCTGTTGGTGTTTATGAAAATCCTGTGCGTGATAAGGCGCCTCTGTTTATCAAGAATGTTAATGGCATCAAGGTGGCAATACTTTCTTATGCCTATGGTTTCAATGGCTTGGAGTCAAATCTGACCGAAAAAGAGATTGCGAATCATTTGTCGAATCTTGATGAAAAACGGATGAAAGTAGAGATTGAGCGTGCTGAAAAAGAGGCTGACGTTACGGTTATTATGCCACAGATGGGCGTGGAATATCGTTTGGAACCGACAGATGAACAGGTTAAACTCTATCATAAGATGATTGATTGGGGTGCTGATATTATCTTTGGAGGTCATCCTCATGTGGTAGAGCCTTCTGAGGTGGTTAAAAAAGATGGACAGCAAAAACTTATTATTTACTCAATGGGGAATTTCATTTCTAACCAACGTATAGAGACAATGGATGGTGTGGATAGCGCAGAGTGGACAGAGAGGGGTGTCTTAATGGATGTCACCCTTGAGAAAAAGAATGGTCAAACCACGATTAAGACTGCTCAAGCACATCCGACTTGGGTTAACCGTACGCCTAAAGGAACAACTTCGCCAGAGGGATATCCTTTGTATACTTACCAAACTTATATTTTAGAGGATTTCATTAAAGGTGGAAAATACAGAAATAAACTAGATGAAGAAACCAAAGAGCGTATAGATACTGCTTATAAAGAAATGAATGCCCATGTTAATTTAAAATGGAAATAAAGCTAAGATATCGCCTGAATTTGGCGATATTTTTTTGTTTATCGACAAGTTACCCACAGACTTATCCACATCCACGCTAGCTAATTGTTTGGGACGATAACTTAATTGCTTGCCATTCAAAGCAGCCGTACGGTTTTCCGGTTGTTGTAAGGTTAGGTTGCCTTGCACTTTCAAACCGGCAATTTGCGTAGATGCCCGGGTTTCAATGCCTTTAATTTGCGCTTTATCTATGTTTTTCATAGTAGGAAAATCATAAACAATTAAATCGTCTATCCTATTTTGAAAAGCATTAATAGACCATCGCCCTTTAGGTAATTTGCCACTTAGCCCTAATTCCACATTACGCGCGGATTCTGGGCGTAAATTAGGATTGGGCTGATACCACGCACTACTGGGGTAATACAAGTCGTTAAAGGTGGGGGCTTTAAATGCAGTGGCATAAGCGGCTGTAGCGCGTAAGCCATTATTAAACTCATGCCCTACACTGATACTTCCGGTATTTTTGCTACCAAACTGCTCGTTATTATCATGCCGCGCCGCTATATCCAGCTTATTGCGTCCGAGGGAATGTTGGTAACTGGCAAACGCCGCCTTATTGTCGCGTGACGTGCGGCTATAGGCTAAATCACTGCTTAATTTATCGGTTTGCTGTTCTAAGCCAAACGTTAAATTACCATTTAGGCTGGTTTGAACATCAGCTTGCAGATTAGCCGTATGGCGGCGATTATCATAACGCCCATTGACTGTTCCGCTTGCAGTATGGTTGGTTGCTTTATCCGCAGCTTGCCCTAATTGTGCACTAATGACGGCACGGTCTTTGAGACTGTGTTTAATTTTGATCGAACTAATTTGTTGCACGGTATCAGCTTGATTAGTTGCACCGTCATATTGCACATCACCA
>CALAPG010000033.1 GCA_937889485.1 uncultured Moraxella sp.
AAGGCAAAAATTGGCATTGCCGACAGCTGCGAGTCTATACGGTCTAAAATCCCGCCATGCCCAGGTAGCAGGGTTCCCGCATCTTTGACGCCTGCATGACGCTTTAGCATAGATTCAAATAAATCCCCAAAAACCGACATCAAAATAGTGACCAAAGATAACAATAAAAACACGCCAATCGCAAGCGCTGACCAGTTGCTAAGCAACCCTAAAGTCACCCCTATCACCACCAAAACTCCGGTTAGTAAGCCACCTATCAGCCCTTCAATACTTTTATTGGGCGAAACATGCGGCGACATTTTGCGTTTGCCCAGTTTTCTGCCAACAAAATACGCGCCACTATCGGCGCACCACACCAATACAAATACGTATAATAACCACCAAGGCGACAGTGACCAAAGATAATACATGGCGGTGATGGCGGCAACCAAAATAATCACGCCAAGCGCATAAAGCTGCTTGCCATACCAAACGCCCGTACCCTGCGGATACTGGACAATCCAGCCAATAGCCACCAACCAAATGATGGCGGCTAGCCCCCATGTGACCACCCAAACTGCGGTTAAATGAAAAAATAAACCCAATACAAATACCATGGCGGTCAATGCTAGCACCAGCAGACTAAAAAAATAATCCAAAGAACGGGCAGGTTTGGTAGGAATTTGTGTACTAGGCTGGGTATAGTGGCGAAGTGTTTGGGCGTTACTAGCCCAATCTGGCATTAGTTTTGACCACTCAAAACTACCAACGGTGACCCCAACCAACAAAAGCGGCAACATGAGTAGCGCAGTATGGGTAGCAAACATGGCAACGCCAACGACAATTAATAAAAAGATGGCGGTTCTAATGCGTTCCCACATATTTTATCCTATTGATTTTATGATGATCAGCGATAAGCGTTTGCTTATTTAAGACCCACTACTTGCTCAGAAGTTTTACCAAAACGGCGCTCCCGACCCATAAAAATAGCCATCATACTATCAAGCGCGGGTGCATCAAAATCTGGCCATAGTGTATCGGTAAAAAATAGCTCCGCATACGCGCATTGCCATAATAAAAAGTTGGAAATACGATAATCACCGCCCGTACGAATGAGCATATCAACCGCTGGCAAATCAGCGAGTGACAACCATTGGGCAAAATCTTGCTGGGTGATATTGGCAGCAGACAATTTGCCTTGTTCAACTTGCTTGGCAACTTGCCGACAGGCATTGACCATATCCCACTGCCCGCCATAACTCACCGCAATCACCAATGTCATACGGGTCAAATGCGCGGTTTGACGCTCGGCATCCGCCATTAATGCTTGTAAATGGGGTGATAACTGGCTTCTATCGCCAATAAAGCGCAATGAAATTTGATGACGAAACATACGTGGTAACTGATCATGGATAGTTTGCTCTAACAAACCCATCAACAATGCCACCTCATCTGCAGGACGCTGCCAATTTTCGCTTGAAAAGGCGAACAGCGTCAGGTATTGCACCCCAAGTTCAGAACAAGCGCGCACCGTGGCGCGCACTGCTTCCACCCCGCGTTTATGCCCCGCAATTCGGGGTAAAAAGCGGCGTTTTGCCCAGCGCCCATTGCCATCCATAATGATGGCAATGTGGCGGGGAACAGATCGGAAGAGCA
>CALAPG010000034.1 GCA_937889485.1 uncultured Moraxella sp.
ACTGGGCAGAAGAATTGGTCAATCAAGAGCAAGACAGCGAACTCAAAGCCAAATTTGCACCACTTGCCAAAGCACTTGCAGATAACGAACAGTCCATTGTAGCAGAGCTTAACAACGTGCAAGGACAAAATGTAGATATTGGCGGTTATTACAAACCAGACCAAGCCAAACTTGATGCAGTGATGCGTCCAAGCGCTACCTTAAACCAAGCACTGACTGCAATCTAACTTAACATATGCCATCAAAAAAAGCCAAAGAGTATCATCTTTGGCTTTTTAATATTTTTGGTCAAACTAAACAGTGGGCTAGAACGAAAAAGACATAAAACGTGCTTTGCGTACCCTAAGATTTAACACCTTGGCATGACTTGACTGAGAAAATAACTAATTATCTAAAAACCTGTATTCACAATATCATGTTCATTTAAACTTTCAACGCAAAGATGTTATGAGCGCAACCGCTAACAAAATGAAATAGCAATACTAGGGCTGTTGTTTCTTTTTCTCAACAATCTGTAAAGCATCATGAAGGTGGCGCATAATCGTTTGTTGGTCATAATTACGAATATCATGAAAGTTTAAATGCAAATTAAATCCAGGTAAATTGAAATCCACCCAATCGCTTTGCCCCTTGCTATTTTGTGCAGGATCCAACAGCTCCCATACCGTAACCGCCTCTTGAAACCCCTTAAATGACAGTTGCCCCACAGACTTACAATTATGTACATGGCTGATTAAATGATAGGTACTTTCACTAATTAATATCTGATTTTGCTTGGCAGTAGATTCCAATCTTGATGCAAAATTTGCCTCTTTGCCTATCACGGTATAAGTCATACGATTACGGCTACCGAAATTGCCCACATAACAATATCCTGTATTAATCCCAATTCTCACGTACAGTCCATCAAACCCCAACAAACGCCATTGCTGGCGCAGCACCGCCATCTCACGACGCATCTCAATTGCCATACTTGCGCAGTTAATCGCATTATCACGGTCATTGCTAGTGCCCGTATCACCAAAATAACACAGCAGTCCATCACCCAAAAACTTATCCAGCGTTGCCCCATATTTTTGGGTAACCTGTGTCATGCGATCAAAATAAGTATTTAAAATATTAGCAAGATGGTCAGGGCTAATATTATCTGATAACGCTGTAAACCCCACGATATCAGAAAATAAAATTGTTAACTTACGGCGCTGATTTACCACCTCAACCTTGGTATTACTTTTTAAAATAGGCTGCCAAATTTGAGGGGGTAAAAAGCGAGTTAACTTATTTGTAACAGATACTAACGTATCGATACGTTGCTGCTGAGCTTGCAAAGCGAGCTTGGTACTACGCAGCTTAACAATCAGCGTTCGCAACTGGTAAGCCACAATTAAAACAGTAACAAACACCACCCCAAAATTTAGAATATCTTGGTGGCGCGGCGTAATAACCAACTTGGGTAATAAAAAATTTACCGTCAACAGACTAACAAGTGCAGTAAATACCGTGAGCAGCACCAAAGAAATCGTCATCTTGGTATTAACAAAAACCAATCTCACAATAATCAGCAACCAAATGGCTAAACTTGGAATATAATTGAACTGTAGTAGCCCTGTGGTTACCGTAAGAAGCACCACCACGCTGGCAGAAGTTGTAAACTTATGCGGATGATAAAGAGAAAGTATAAAGACACTGATGCCCAGTAACCCTAATAACCCAACAATCGTGGCATAAAGGGGCGATAAACCAAACATCCATAACAAAACCAGTAAAATAAAAAACGCCCCTAACTCTGGAAACTGGGGGTATTTTAAATGATTTAAAAAATGGCTGAATGATTCACGCAACTACTTGGCTACCTATAGGGTTGGCTTATAAAAAATGGTTGGCTAACAAAAATCTAACATTGACGCTATATTATACCGCCATTTTCCAATCAAACGGCATATCACGATGCCCACGCAATGCCATCATCAGCGTCTGCTGCATATGACTGAGCACCTCCGCGGTATAAGGAATGGCAGGCTTGCCCCACACAGGATTAGGCCAGGCACTGTCATTTTGATAACGCACAATGTGATGAAAATGAAACTGGGGAACTTGATTGCCTAATGCAGCAATATTCATTTTATCAGCTTGAAAAGTTTTTGCCAGCTGGCTAGATAACCAACTTGATTCACGCAAAAATTGGGCTTGGTCACTGCTGTTTAACTCATATAATTCTTTAATGCCTGGTACTCTAGGAATCAAAATGAGCCAAGGAAACTGGCAGTCATTCATCAAGCGGCAAGTGGATAAAGGAAATTCCCCCACTAAAAAAGTATCTTTTGCTAATTGTGGATGTAAATTAAACATAATAACTCAATGCATTTAACAGTGTTTTTAGGAAGGTAAAATTGATAAAATCAAACTCTACGGTTATTTTAACAGTTATGATTGCAAGACGAAACACCTTATTAATGAAGAATGGCTGCGGGTAGCATAAAATAGTGACGAACCCCACTTTATTAACTTACAGCGTATCCCCCTACAATAAAAAATCAGCAAAACAATTAGGAAATATATGAAGTATGCGACGACAAAACAAGCGCGATTAACCTTGGTTACCCTGCTCGTGGTATGGGTGGGCACCCTATGTATGCCTGTACAAGCCGCCGCCCCAGCAAAGCCCGCTAGTAGCGCCACTGCCACCCAAGCACCCCAAGATACTTTTAGACGCGACACCCCTCGCGGCACCATGCAGGGCTTTATGCAAGCCTTGGCGCAAAACGATTGGGCACTGGCAATAAACTACATTGATGTCAACAATAACAAAAACCCCAGTGCCACGATACAATCGCTTAAAGCGGCACTCGATAGTGGCGGGCGTATCAATGAGCAACTACAAATTAGCAATGACCCTGCGGGCAACCTAGATGACAAACTACCGCCAAACTTGGATAAAGTGGGCGAGATCAATGCACCCAATACCAATAAAGGCAGTATTGACATCTTATTACAGCGCGTCAAGCAAAATAATGGCACCCAAGTTTGGCTTATTTCACAGCAAACCCTACAACAAGTATCCACCTTATCGCCCAATGCCAAACCCACGTTGGTTGAGCGTTATGTTCCCAAAAAATGGCTCGATGAGGACATCAAAGGCTATAGTGTTGGGCACATTGCCGCGGTTATTGCCTTATTATTTGCCACGTATGTGCTGTCTTTGTTAATCAGCCAACTATTCTTTTGGTTATTTCGCACCCTATATTTGGCAACGCACCCCGATAAGGACAAAAGGTTTCCTATTGATGGTCGGGTCGTGGTACCTGCTGCCATGGTTATTACTGGGGTTATTATCAAAGAATTGATGATCGTAGTTGGCATCAACCTTGTTGCGCGCAATGTTGTCTCAAAACTGGCAGACATGTTGTCTTGGGTGGCGCTGGCTTGGCTGTTGCTACGTATCATGGATTTGGTGTTTAAACGCGCCGAAAACTATGCCAGCAATAACAACCATCCCGAACGTCTTTCAGTGCTTAATCTACTAAGAAAAGTAGTCAAGGTTATTTTATTGGCAATTGCGGCGATTGTTATCTTGGGCAATCTAGGATTTGATCTCACCACAGGGATAGCCGCCCTTGGTATCGGGGGTGTGGCATTGGCACTCGGCGCGCAAAAAACCATCGAAAACTTGGTGGGCAGCGTCTCTGTGGTTGCTGATCAGCCCGTCAATGTGGGCGACTATTGCCGTTTTGGTAGTCAAGAAGGCACGGTTGAAGATATCGGTATTCGCTCCACTCGGCTGCGTACCACAGATAGAACTGTGGTCACCATTCCCAATGGCAATTTTTCATCCATGAGTATTGAAAACGTCTCAAAACGTGATATGTTTCATTTTTCTCAGGTGTTTTATGTGTCGCGCGATAGTGATATTGATAAACTCAAAGAATTTCTTGAGCAAACCCAAATTTATATTACCAACCACCCAGATACCAATAGTATGCTCAATCAAGTCAGGATTTCTGGCACGCAGCAAGACGCGTATCTGGTGGAAGTGCGCTGCTATATGACCGTAAAAGGGGTGATGGATTTTAATCAAAAACAAACTGAAATGATTTTACAAATTGCCGAATTGATGCAAGACGTGGGACTCAAAAACGCCTTACCAACCAGCCGTGTGATGATGGGAAAACCCATTGACATTGTATATCCCAACGTCGCTAACCCTACCATATTGACCAAAAAAGGTGACACGGGCAACAATAATGGCGCCAAAGAAAAAAGCGATACTCAAGGCTAAAATGGTTTGACAAGCGCTAGCAAACCTAACGGCTATTTAATGAGTAATAGCCGTTTTGGGTGGTGTGGCAGGTGTGGTCGCCAAGGCGGTATCTTTGGCAACGGGTGCACTGTTGCCCAAATCCACATACACAGGAATTGGGCTGTCATACCACTGGGGTATCAAGGCACAGCCTAACAATGCATTAATCAATAAAAGCAAAATTGCTAGGCGAACTGATATGCTACTCATACTATAACGTACAAGCCCCGCCAGCACAGCCACTTTCCATATCATCTTGGGCATCATTCGCGCCATCACGGGTGT
>CALAPG010000035.1 GCA_937889485.1 uncultured Moraxella sp.
AAACTATTTATGCAAGATCACTTACTAGTCACTGAAAGCGGTATTCACTCGGCAGATGATGTCAAATTGATGCTAGCGCATGACATCAACGTATTTTTAATTGGTGAGCAGTTTATGAAAACAGGCAATGCAGGGCAAGCACTATCTGAGCTATTGGCAGCCAGCGCCTCCTAATTATAATTAATAACCAAGATGCACAAAAATACTAGTGAGCGCCGCGCAAACGCGTTATCATGACGCGTTTATTTCCTTTTACTTTTTTACTGGTATGAGTAACCCATGGCAAATTTATTTTCTAAAGACATGCAAGATCAGCTAAAGCAACTAAAAACCGAACTTAGCAAAGGTCGCAGCCAAACCAAAGAAGCCGATGAAAACGGCAAACCCATTGATAACGTGGTACTGCCAAGCAAACAGCAAGTGGCAAAACAAGTCAAAAAATATGGCAGTGAACATTTAGACGATGACAAAATGCTATTTATGCAGGCAATGGCAGGCGTCAAACCCATTGAAGATAAAAACCTTGCCGACAAGCCCAAAACCGTGGCAAAGCCAGATGCTGCCACCCTCGCCAAACGCGCCGCTGCCATGGGCGGTGAAGAAGACGCCGCCCATCCACTGTCAGACATGCAGGCACTCCTAAATCCTGTCTCTGGTGACGCCTATTTGAGCTATAAAACCGCGACGTTGCAAAACAAAGTATTTAACGAATTAAAACAAGGTAAAATTCGTTGGTATGATGCGGTAGACTTACACGGCGCCACTATTGAAGAGGCGCGCGAGGCGGTGAGTCAACTCATCAGCCACGCCCAAAAAAACCAAGAAGCGTGCATCAAAATTGTGCATGGCAAAGGCGTCGATAGCATCCTAAAAACCTGCGTCAATGGCTGGCTGCGCCAAATTCCTGCCGTCTTGGCGTTTTGCTCTGCACCTGCCGCGCAAGGTGGCAACGGCGCGGTGCTAGTACTGCTCAAAAAACACGAAAAATTGGCAGATAGCTAAAGCAAATAGCTGCAGCGTAATACCCCAACACCTTGATGGATTGGGATGACCATAAAACACTGCGCTCGTTTTACCAATCGCAAAACGGGCGCTGTCTGTGCTTGCTACAAAAAAAACTGATCAGACTGCAATTATTCATCGTTTCTTTGTCATTTTTGTTTATAATAAGCCCTTTTTTCACTTGGATTTAACATTTATTGGTTAAATCTTATCTCAACGGTTAAAAGTAGCGCGTCATCAGCCATTGTAGGCAAAGAGGCGCTATTGTTTGGCACTACTGGGTATAGGAGAAAGGTAACTTTGAACAACACCACCCCGACAACACCTTCGCCAGCCAAGCTGCAGCGGCATTTGGCGCTTTGGCATATCATCATTATTGGTTTGGCTTATATTCAGCCAATGACAGTATTTGACACCTTTGGCTTGGTTTCTGAAGCAAGTAACCAACATGTTCCCACTTCATATATTATTGCTTTGATTGCTATTTTGCTCACCTCGCTAAGCTATGGCAGTATGATTCGCCGTTATCCTTCGGCAGGCTCGGCTTATACGTATGCCCAAAAATCCATTCATCCCAATGTGGGTTTTATGGTGGGTTGGTCATCGTGGCTGGATTATTTGTTATCGCCACTTGTCAATATTATTCTTGCCGTGATTTATCTTGAGGCGTTGTTCCCTGAGGTAAATAAATGGATTTGGGTGGTCATTTTGACAGGTTTTATGACTTGGATTAATGTGCATGGATCCAAAGTTGTGGCGTATTTTAATAGTTGGATTGTGTTTGTTCAGTTGTTGATTATTGGGGTGTTTACTTGGCTTGTGTACACCAAGTTGTCAACGGGTCTTAATGCTGATGGTTCAATTAACCCAGCTGCCTACCAATTGTGGAGTTTGCAGCCGTTCTGGAATGACATCGCCAATATGACTGCTTTGATTAGCGGGGCGACCATTTTGTGTTTTTCGTTTACGGGGTTTGATTCGTTAAGCTCGTTGGCAGAAGAAACCAAAGATGTGCAAAAAACGCTGCCAAAAGCGATTTTTTTGACGGCACTCATTGCTGGGGTGGTCTTTATCATTAGTACTTATTTTATGCAGATTTATTTTCCGCATACCCCTGATAAGTATTTTTCTGATGTGGCAGCCACTCAGCCTGATATCTTGATGTTGGTGGGTGGTTCGGCGTTCCAAGCGGCGGTGCTGGGTTTTGCTATTATTACAGTGATGGCATCGGGTATTTCTGCGCATGCGGGTGTGTCGCGTTTAATGTATGTGATGGGACGTGACGGGGTGATTAATAAGCGTATCTTTGGTCATATTCACCCAAAATATCTCACACCAACTTACAATATTTATATTGCAGGGGTGATTGCGCTGACGGCAGGTTTTATTAACTTTGACGTGATTGCGCATTTGATTAGTTTTGGGGCATTGACGGCGTTTAGTTTTGTTAATTTGTCGGTAATTGCTACTTATATTGTGCGTGAAAAACGCTACCACACTGCCAAAGACGTATTTTTATATTTGATTGTGCCGTTGCTCGGCTTTATCAGCGTGGCACTCATGTGGA
>CALAPG010000036.1 GCA_937889485.1 uncultured Moraxella sp.
GTATACATACGCGACTCAGGTTCTGGTGTTGCCACGCTAATATTATCCTCCACTTGCGCCACATATTGCACATTGCCTGCTGCCAAAATAGCTTTTTCACGCTCTGCTTGGTTAGCAGCTGACCCATTGATGGTGACTTTGTCGCTATTGCCATCATAGTTTACTGATAAATTATCAATTTTGGCATTTTGTTGAATGCGCTGAATCAATAAGTTGGCGATTTCTTGGGCAGAAGGCTCGGCAGGTGCAGCGACTGGGGCTGGGCTAGCCGTAGGTTGTGAGGCGGGCGCAGCATTTTCGGTTTTGTTACGATGAAAAATTTTATCACCAATATCTTTTGCAAAGCTAAATAATCCCATTGTTTTTCCTTATCAGTTGGTGGTTAATAAACTTCTATGTAACAATTAGAGTAGCAAAAAGGCGGCAAACTTAGCAGAACAATTTGGTAAAGGATTGTTACCAGCACCATTGTTAATAGAAGAAGTATTGCTGTGGGGATCGCGACCGTAAATTTTATTCCCCACGTCTCTTGGTTAAAACCCACTTTTTTGGTCAAAAAATAGTGTTCATTAAAACAAGCATCATAACCTCTGCACTATAACCGCCGCACTTTGAAACAAGCATTTGTCTGACAGATTAGGGCACAATTGAGAAAAAGATAAATGTAGCTAACATCACTAAATGAATCACCCCATGTAAAAATGTGGTATGACCTGTACTTAAGGTGTTCATGGTAATCAGTAAAGTGATGACTAACATCACGCTTTCCTTGGCAGATAGCCCAAACACTACAGGCGTCGCGGTGGTGACCGCCATCAGCGCAATCACAGGAATGGTGAGCGAAATAGATGCCAACGCCGAACCCAATCCAAGGTTAAGACTATTTTGTAATTGGTCATTGTAAGCTGCTTTAACCGCGGCAATCGATTCAGGTAACAACACCAATGCAGCAATGATAATACCCAGTACAATCTTTGGTAATCCCACGCTCATCAAGCCTGCCTCAATAGCAGGCGATAACATTTTGGCAAGTCCCACCACCGTCACCAAACTCACCAACAAGAACCCTACACTAATCGCTGTGGTAATGGCATTATCGCGATGGTGCTCATCATCGGTACCATCTGCAATAAAATAATCACGATGGCGAATAGTCTGAGTAAAAATAAATGCCGCATACAAAATCAGGCAGCAGCTTGCCACAAAGATAAGCTGCGAGTTGATCATGCCGCCGCCTGTCATTGAGGTGGTAAAATTTGGCAAAATAAACACTATCAGCGCAATAGCCAGCAACACATTAATTGCGGCTTTACTGCCATGTAAACTATAGCGCTGCACATAGTTTTTGACGCCACCAATAAGCAAACAAATACCAATAATTCCATTACAAATTAGCATAACGGCAGCAAATACCGTATCCCTTGCCAGCACTGCCGCATCGGCAGGGGGACTGCTGCTCATCAGCGCCAAAATAAGCGCTACTTCTATCACGGTAACTGCCAGTGCCAATACCAGCGTACCAAAAGGCTCACCAACTTTGTGGGCGATGACCTCAGCATGGTGCACAGCGGCAAATACCGATCCCATCAATAATGCGCCTGTAACTAGGTTACTTAGCATACCTGCAGGGTGCCAAAGCAAGTGTGCAATCAGCAAGGCACCCGCTACCAGCGGTATGACCAGCGTCCACACAGGTAGATTAATATGATACTTTTGGATTAGCCATCCAGTTTTTGCCATGCAGTTACTCCCCTTACTATAGCCCTATTGCTTTTTGTTGGTAAATTCTCTTATAACCGTTAATATATGGTATAAAATATCAAATTTAAAGGTATTTTGAAATAATTTTTCTTATTTTAACTTTTTATGCCATTAAATTATTTTTAACAAAAAATAGAGCGATTGAGATTAATGACTTACGTTGGCTAAAAAAACTTAGGCGGGCGGGGTATCGATAGCTAAAAATTTGGGCCAATTTGTAAAAAAGTAACTACCAACAAATTAGCCCTTTACCGCCATTGCAAATCACAAAATATGGCGGTAAAAGCAGTTTCACTGTACGGGAATTTTTGATTGCGGAACGCTTTGTCTAATTAAATACCACGGTTTTATTACCCGTGACAATGACGCGATTTTGTAAATGCCAACGTACCGCGCGCGTCAATACACTACGCTCCACATCTTGCCCAATCGCGCGCAGGTCCGTAACATGATGGCGATGGCTCACCCGATGCACGTCTTGCTCAATAATAGGGCCTTGATCAAGGTCAGCGGTAACATAATGTGCGGTGGCACCAATGAGTTTGACGCCTTTTTCGTAGGCTTGGCGGTAAGGATCGGCACCCACAAACGCAGGCAAAAATGAGTGATGAATGTTGATAATTTTCATATGCCAAGCTTCTGTAAATTCTGGTGATAAGATCTGCATATAACGGGCTAATACCAGCAAATCACAATCTTGCACCAAAGCTTGGATATCGGCTTCTGCTTGGGTTTTGTTATCTTTAGTGACGCTGACTTGGTGAAAAGGCACCCCAAAATTTTCTACCGCTTGGCGCAAGTCATTGTGGTTACTAACCACACAGGTAATATCACACGCTAGCTGTCCTTGCTGCCAACGCCACAATAAGTCTAATAAGGCATGGTCGTATTTTGACACCAAAATCGCAACTTTTTTGCGCTGGCTATTGTCAAATAACTGCCACTGCATCTGGTAGGTTTTGGCAACGGTGTGTTCAAAGCTGACTGTCAAATTGTCGATAATCTTTGCCAAGTCACTAATGGCAAATTCTAAGCGCATAAAATACTGTCCACCCTCTGCTTTGGTGGAGTATTGATCCAAACTAATAATATTTGCCCCATATCGATAAATAAACTCAGAAACAGCCTGCACAATGCCTGCGCGGTCTTGACATTTAATTAACAAGGTGGCAGTGGATAAATTTTGCATATATACTCTTTAAATAATCAAAAAAAACGGCTAAAGCAAGAAAAATAGGCGATCAAACGCACCCTACAATGTAAAAATGTAAAAGCGCGTCAACCTTTTTTTCAAACCTCTACCAAAAAAAC
>CALAPG010000037.1 GCA_937889485.1 uncultured Moraxella sp.
CAGCCATGAGGTTAGCTCCTGTGCTTCTCGCTATTAAAACATCGTTCCCTTAACCCCATCACACCTAGCGCAAAGTACGCTTAGGTAAGGCAAAATATCGGAACAGACAATCAGATAAATTTATAAACGCCATATTATACGTAAAAACTTGCTAACAGAAAAGTGCAAATAGACATTTAGTGGTAATTTTTTGTTACTAGGTAGTCACCTTTGCTAGTTTTTTAGGCCTGCAAGCACCGCAAAGGGGTTGTCTTTTTCGGTGGCGACACTGGGTATATCGCCGTATTCAGTGATTGCCAGTTCGCAATCATCATGCTTGGGTGCGAGTGGCAAGTCCACCAGTAATTCATCTTCAATCATAGGCAATAACCACAATTTTTGGTCATCGGCGATTTCGTCTAATAAGATGACCTCGCTGCCTTCTTCTAATAAAGCGGCATGGTTTTCATCAGCAAGTAATGCCAGCTCGCTATCTACGGCTAGACTGATTGCAACAGGCTCAAGACAACGTTGGCAGGTTTGCCATAGCGTGCCTTGGGTTTGTAGTTGCCAAAACACAATTTCGCCTTTTTTGCAGATTTCAAGCGCAATGGCAAGCGGCTCGGTTGCAGTATGGTTAGGGTCACGTAAGGCGTCAATGCGCGGCAAGTCAGCTAGACTGATCGTGCCTTGCCATTGGTAGTGGTTATCATTGTTGTGTTCCCACTTTGCCAAATCAATATATTTTGCCAACGCGCCAGCACTGCTAGTGTCTGGCTGAGCCGTTGGCGATAAAGGGGCGGTGGTTGGTTGAGAAGGCAAATTGGATGTTGAAGAATGAGAAGTCATCATCACAGCTCCTTTAGCGGTTGTCAAAATTGCGGCAAAAAATGCCCGTCATTAGGCAGCATGGTAACACGTTCTAGGCGTACGGGTGTGTTAAATTGTATAATAGCGATTTTTCACCATGATTGGTTTATTAGCCATGCCCACTTGTACACTTACCAAACCCGTTTTAGCCGATCGTTTTGCCTTATTTCCGTTTGTTTTTGTGCCTTTTGTGAGTCAATTGGCGCGGGTCGCTATTCCTAAAGCGCCTAATCATAGCGAAAAAATTCATCACCGTATAACCGATTGCCCTTCATTCGCTCAGATTGCGGTGCAGCACTGCCCTATTTGGCAACTAACAAATACTGCTACTAGCCCCCGCGTGCGTGTGCCAAACCTAGCGAGTTATCAGTGGCTAGCGGTTGAAGCCTTACAAATACAGTGGCTGATAGCCATGTTTAACCAGTGGTTTTTGTCAAAGCAAACTATTTTGGTTAAAGGGGATGATGAGCCTGAATATTTTGCCGCTACTGACGCCGAACCTGCCAAAATAGTGTTTGCGCATGGTTTTTTTGCTAGTAGTCTGCATGAAATTAGTCATTGGTGCGTGGCAGGCAAAAAGAGGCGGGCGTTAGATGATTTTGGCTATTGGTATGCGCCCGATGGTAGAAGTGAGGAGCAGCAGCAGTTATTTGAGGAAGTAGAAATTGTGCCGCAAGCCATAGAATGCTTGTTAAGTTTGGCTTGTAATAAGCCGTTTAGGGTATCTAAGGATAATTTATTCGCAAGCTTTGATACCAGTCAAAGCACTTTTGAGCAGGATGTCGCCAAGCAGGCTCTAAGATTTTGGCAAACGGGTGACAAACTGCCAAGCGATGCGGCGTTTTTGATCAATACCTTGTCACAGCTACGCCCAATACCGTTATCAAGTTTTGCTATTGGGCACAATTTTGTGGGTGAAATGTCTGATTGACCCTCTGACCGAGTCAAGATAGCGCTGACCCGTCCTTCTTTTTTTTGAGCCCACTGTGGTGAGTTATTGGCAAAACCGCCAACTGAATAGACACAGTTGGCGCCAAGCGGGTATCACAAATTAGCGGCTTGGTTAGTCTTTTTTGAATTTTTCGTGGCACGATTTACAGCTTGCGCCAACATCCGCTTGTTGGGTTTTGACCATGTCTGCGCTGGTCGCGGTGGCAGCCGCTGCATTTAGGGCACTGGCGGCGGTTTTATACTTGTCAATTTGTGCCTGAAAACCTGCCGCATCGCTCCACACGGTATCTTTTGATTCACCGCCTTTGGCATCGGCAGGAAAATGCACCCACACGTCTTGGTCAAGTTTTGCGGCGGCGGCTTTGAATTCTGCGGCGTCAAATTTGGTAGGGTCTTTTATCATACTGCCCATCAGTTTGTTGGCTTTACCCCACTCTTTCATGATTTTTTCGCGCGCTTTTTTATGCGCTTCAGGGGTGGCGTTTGCCACAGTCGCGGTGGCAACTGCACCGTCACTCGAGGCGGTTACGGTGGCAGCGCTGGCTTGGGCAGGAACGCTGTTATCGGTGTTTTCAACTTTTTCGGCTTTATTACAGCCTAGTAGTGCGAGACTCATGATAAGTGGGGTGATTGCATGTGAAAGTTTCATATTGCCTCCTTGGTTGTTATGATTTTGGGGTGTCAAATGCTTTCAAACAATAATCAAAAAAATGTGACAAAACATCCGTCCACGGCTATTAAAGCATATTTGGCTTGGTGAGTGATTAACATTTTGTATAAAACTGGTTTTCTGTCAAGGGATTAGCTTGATAAACGGATGGCTTTGCCTTGGGTTTGGATGGCTTTGCCTTGCAACACGGCAGCAGCAACTTGGCACTGTTTGGGGTCGCTAAAGCCTTGAATGTGATAAATGGTGTGACCTGCACTATCACAGATGGTGATGCTGTTGCTATCGGGCGTCACTGTGTCGGTTTTGGCAAGCGCATAGTGGGTGGATTGCCCAAATTGCTGGTGACTAAGGCGGTAGGCGCCTAGTGTCAGCGCGCCTCCCGATAGCTGAGCGGCTTTAGTGGCGGTATGCCGCTGCCGCCAAACGAGCGTTGATACGAGGGTGACCAATAGTGCAAGCCCACCCAACCAGATAGGTAAAATAGCCGCTGCCATCAAGCCAGCCACTGTGGCAATGATGACGGCGCTAAGTACGATGCTTGTGAGTTTGGTGGGCGCGGTTGCGGTGGGCTGCAGGGTGATATGCACGCCATCGTCAGTCACTTTTAACATAATAACGTCAACTTGTTTATACGGTTGTTACCAGCCCAATACGGCTTGTTGTTCTGCTATTAGCTGCTTGATGCCCGCTTCAGCCACGGCTAGCATTTCGTCCACTTGGGCACGGGTAAAGGGTTTTTCTTCGGCAGTACCTTGAATTTCGATAAATTCGCCTTTTTGGGTCATTACCACATTGAGGTCGGTGTCACAGCTTGAGTCTTCACTGTAGTTGAGGTCTAGTAGTACTTCGCCGTTTTTGATGCCCACCGACACAGCGGCAACTAGCCCAACCAGTGGGTCTGCTTTGAGTTTTTTGGTGGCTTGTAGTTTTTCTAAGGCATCTACCAAAGCAATGGCGGCGCCTGTGATGCTGGCGGTGCGGGTGCCACCGTCTGCTTGTAGCACATCACAATCAATATGAATGGTATTTTCACCCAATTTTTCAAGGTCAACCATGGCGCGTAGGCTGCGCCCAATCAAGCGCTGAATCTCTTGGGTGCGCCCTGATTGTTTGCCTTTGGCGGCTTCGCGCTGGGTGCGTTCATGGGTGGCACGGGGCAGCATGCCATATTCTGCGGTGATCCAACCTTTGCCTTTGCCTTTGAGCCAGCGCGGCACTTGGGTTTCAATGCTGGCGGTACACAGTACTTTGGTTTCGCCATAGCTGACAAGCACTGATCCTTCGGCGTGCTTGGTAAAGTTACGTACAAAGCTGATGGGACGAAGTTGGTTGTTTTCACGATTATCAATACGCATAAGGTTCCCTAAAAATGGTCAGCAGGCGTGCCTAACAGGCGATTGCACTGCTGAGGAGATAACAATGGGTTTTATGCTACCTTGCTCGCCGCGTTTTGGCAAGATAAATTGGGTGCGACCACATGGGATTGTGGCTAGCAGTGGCGCAATGTTAGGTAAGGTTATTCTAGCCCTTCACGCTTTCTGAGCTCTTTTCGCAGGATTTTGCCGACGCTAGATTTGGGCAAGCTGTCGACAAATTCAACGTGGCGCGGGCGTTTATAACCGCTTAGATGCTGTTTGCCAAAGACCAATAGTTGCTCAGCGGTGACGCGCCGATTTTTTCTCACCACAAAAATTTTGGGTTCTTCTCCGCGGGTGGCACTAGGTACCCCAATGGCTACGCATTCAAGAACATCGGCATGTTCTAGCATGACAGATTCAATTTCATTGGGATACACGTTAAAGCCTGATACGACAATCATGTCTTTTTTGCGGTCGACGATTTTGATAAAACCGCGCTCATCCATGATGCCAATATCTCCTGTACGTAAGTATCCTGATGGGGTAAAAGCGTTGGCAGTTTCAGTGGGTAAGTTTCGGTAACCCACCATGACTTGCGGCCCTTTGACTGCGATTTCGCCGCGTTCACCGATGCGGACTGGGTGATCGTCATTGTCTAATAGCAAAATGTCTGTGGCAGGGGTTGGCAATCCCACTTTGTTGGTGAATTCTGCAATGGTGAGCGGATTAAAGGTAATGACAGGGGCGGTCTCTGACAAACCATAACCTTCAATAATGGGCAGTCCCGTGATAGCATGCCATTTTTTTGCAACACTGGGTAAAATTGCCATGCCACCGCCAATTGTGGCTTTGATTTGAGAAAAATCCAAGCGCCGAAAACGCGGGTGCTGCAACAGACCACTAAACAGCGTGTTCACCCCCAAAATAAAATGCGGTGGGGTATGCTGCAATAGGTTGATTAGCGCATTGATATCGCGTGGATTTGGCACCAACCTTGAGCTAAAACCGCGGTAAATAATATAAATGCAGCAAATGGTAAATGAAAACACATGGTATAACGGCAGTGATGCCAAGATAATGTCTTCTTGCCCTTCTTCCTCATAGCTACTACGAATCAGCGCATCAATTTGCAACAAATTAGCGATAATATTGCCATGACTTAGCATAGCACCTTTGGCTGTACCTGTGGTGCCACCTGTATACTGAATCAAGGCGATGTCAGCTAGCTGCACGGTTGGACGCTGATAGGCAACGTTGGTGCTAGGGGTTGTAAGCACTTGGCTAAAATACTGCCAACGCTGGTTATTGGGTTTTGCGGCAGTGGCAGTCACGAGGTTAATAAGGGTAGCTGCAAGTTTGTTTTTGAGGTCACCTAAACGGCAAATAATCACTTGTGCCAACGTTTGGTTTTGAACCGTGGGGTTGTTTGCCATGTCGCGGTAGGTATAAATAAATTTATCCAAGATAAATAGTGCTTTGATATCAGCATCTTGCATTTGGTGCTCAAGTTCGCGGCTGGTATAAGAAGGGTTCATACTAACCAGCACCATGCCTGCGCGAATCACGCCCAAGGTGATAATGGGATACTGTAAGATATTGGGCAGCATCACGCCAATACTGTCGCCAACTTGTAACCCAAGCTGCTGCAAATAGACGGCGACTTTTTGGCTTAGTTTATCCAGTTGAGCATAACTAAGGGTATCATTACCGCAATAATAGGCGGTTTGTTTGGCATATTTTTCAAAGCCTGCTTCTAGTAAGTCTAGTAGCGAGGTATGCGGCTCTGGCATAGTGATGCTACTGGCAATGTGATAGCGCTCATAACTCATCAGCCACGGCTGTGGGTTGTTTTCCCAACCATACACTGGCAATTGTCTTGCTGCCTGAGATTTTTGCTCCATCCCTCACCCCACTAATCAAATCCCCATGCAAAAAACCCAACGTTATGCCGCTGGGTTTTGGTGTCGCGTTGGCAAGTTATTGATTGGCTTCTAGTTTACGTAGCTCTTTACGTAAGATTTTACCAACGTTTGACTTGGGTAGTTCATCCACAAATGCTACTTGGCGCGGACGTTTATAGCCTGTTAAGGCGGTTTTAGCATAGTCTAATAATTCTTTTTCTGTCAGGCTTGGGTCTTTACGTACCACAAATGCTTTGGGAATTTCGCCGCTTTTGTCGCTTGGAATACCAATAACCCCAACTTCTAGCACTTTTGGATGCGCGGCTAGCACTTCTTCTACCTCGTTTGGATAGACGTTAAAACCAGATACCAAAATCATGTCTTTTTTGCGGTCAACAATTTTAAAGTAGCCTTGCTCATCAATTACCCCAATGTCGCCTGTTTTAAAGAACCCATCGGGCGTCATGACCTCTGCGGTGGCTTCGGGACGTAGCCAATAGCCTTTCATCACTTGCGGGCCGCGTATCGCAATCTCGCCGCGTTCGCCTGCCGCCACTTCATTGCCGTGATCGTCTAGCAGCTTGATATCGGTATTGGGCATAGGAATACCAATTTTGGCACTAAATTGTTCTTGATTAAGCGGATTTAAGGTGGCAACAGGCGAGGTTTCAGATAACCCGTAGCCCTCTAAAATATTGGTGCCCGTAATGCGTTTCCACTCTTCGGCGGTCGATGGCAGCACCGACATACCCCCGCCCAAAGACAGGCGAAGCTGGCTATGATCAAGCGCTCTAAAACCTGCATGATGCGCCAAGCCATTAAATAGGGTGTTGACCGCAGGGAAAAATACAGGTTTGTATTTGGCTAATTCTTTGACAAAACCATCTAGGTCGCGTGGATTTGGAATGAGCACGCCCGTGAATCCCATATTAATGCCTAGCAGCGCACACGCGGTGAATGAAAAAATATGATACAGCGGCAATGCCACAATCATATATTGATTCTCCACTTCATTAGGAAACACGGTTTTGGCAAATTCTTGGCATTGCATCATGTTGGCAATCAGGTTGGTATGCGTCAACATCGCGCCTTTTGCCACGCCTGTGGTGCCACCTGTATACTGCAGGACAGCAATGTCACTGCCCAAGATGTTTGATGGACGCTGATAGCGACTGGCTGAGGTTTGTTTGATAATTTGTTTAAAAGGAATATGTCCCTCAATTGCCCAAGCAGGTACCGCTTTTTTGACGTAGCGCACAATGGTATTGATGAACGCGCCTTTGACAGTGCCCATGAGGTCACCGATTGAACAGACCACCACATGGTCGACCAGTTGACGCCCGATGGCGGTATAAGTGTGGGCAAAGTTTTCGACAATAAATAGCGCTTTAACTTGGGCGTCTGTTAGTTGATGTTCTAACTCATGGGCGGTGTATAGCGGATTGACGTTGACCAGCGTTAACCCTGCGCGCAAGATACCAATCATGGTCACGGGATATTGCAAGATATTGGGCATCATTACGGCTACGGTATCGCCTTTTTTAAGTCCCAATCCTTGTAGATAGGCAGCCACTTGGCGGCTATATAAATCAAGTTCGCGGTAAGTGATGCGGCTTCCCATGCACACAAATACATCACTATCGCCAAAGCGCTCAAAGTTTTTTTCAAAAACATTCATTAAATTAATATCATCACCTGGCATGGGTAGATGGTAGTTCATGCCGTAGCGTTCATAGGTCTTTAGCCAAGGTTTTTCATGATGATCGGCAAGTTTTGGGGCAGCCTCGCCTTCTGTGCCTTGGGTAGATAATGACAAATCGTCGCTAACAGAGGGGGTGGCTGTGGGGGTAGTAGCATCGTTCATGAGATAGAAGTTCCTTATATTTACTGTATATCAGCTAGTAGTATATTGATAATTAAAAATTTTTTATAAAAAGCTCAAT
>CALAPG010000038.1 GCA_937889485.1 uncultured Moraxella sp.
TTTCCCTACACGACGCTCTTCCGATCTCAATTTTCATCTGTCGATTGCCGAGGCATCACAAAATGCGGTGTTGTTACAAATGATGAAAAACGTGTTTCATCTGCTGCGCCATAATGTGGTATTGGCACGGCGCAAAATTTATACCGAACATTACGACTTTGATACCCTACATGCCCAGCATTTTGCTATCTTAAAAGCGATTGAACAGCATGATACAGAAGCTGCTAGAGAGTCTGTGGGTACGCATATTAAATTTGTGATACAACAAGTGACCAAAATTGATGAAGCGATGGCACGGCAAGAAAGAATCTCGCGGCTATCAGCGCTTTCACTATAGCTATCACGCTAAACCGACCAAAAGAAGGAAAACAATCATATGATTATTTCGTCTGCCAATGATTATCGTGAAGCGGCGCGCCGCCGTTTACCGCCTTTCTTGTTTCATTATATTGATGGTGGCGCCTATGCTGAATATACGCTAAAACGCAATGTTGAGGACTTGTCTAGCATTGCCTTACGTCAACGCGTTCTCAATGACATGACCCACCTTGATTTGTCTACCGAAATTTTTGGTGAAAAACTGAGCCTACCTGTGGCACTCTCCCCCGTAGGTCTTACTGGCATGTACGCGCGCCGCGGTGAAGTGCAAGCGGCGACGGCTGCCGACAAAAAAGGCATACCCTTCACCATGTCCACCGTGTCGGTCTGCCCGATTGAAGAAGTTGCCCCAAAACTGAGCCGCCCCATGTGGTTTCAGCTTTATGTGCTACGTGACCGCGAGTTTATGAAAAACGTGCTTGAGCGTGCCAAAGCAGCGGGCTGCTCTACCCTCGTATTTACTGTAGATATGCCTGTGCCTGGGGCAAGATACCGCGATGCCCACTCTGGCATGAGTGGCCCTAATGCCGCGATGCGCCGTTATATGCAGTCAGTGACTCACCCACACTGGGCGATGAACGTGGGGTTATTGGGGCGTCCACATGACTTGGGCAACGTGTCAAAATACTTGGGCAAAGCAATTGGGCTTGAAGACTACATTGGCTGGCTTGGTAACAACTTTGACCCGTCTATTTCTTGGAAAGACTTGGAGTGGATTCGCGACTTTTGGGATGGCGCGATGGTGATTAAAGGCATCCTAGACCCACAAGACGCCAAAGACGCGGTCAAATTTGGCGCAGATGGGATTGTGGTGTCCAACCACGGTGGTCGCCAGCTAGATGGCGTGATGTCCACTGCCACCGCCCTACCCAAAATTGCCGATGCGGTCAAAGGTGATATCAAGATTTTGGTGGATTCAGGTATTCGAAACGGTCTGGACGTGGTGCGTATGCTTGCAATGGGCGCGGATTTGTGTATGCTCGGTCGTGCGTTTGTGTATGCGCTTGCGGCAGAAGGGGAAGCAGGCGTTGCCAATTTATTAGAATTAATTGATAAAGAAATGCGCGTGGCAATGACGTTAACGGGTGCCAATCGTATTCAAGATATTACCCGTGATTGCTTGGTGGATAGTTTGATTTCCGTCTAGTAAAACCGCAGATAAAATCTGCCTGTTTTATCCCTTGCGCAGGACTTAAAATACGGGCTAAAAAACTAAAAAAAGGTGCTAGATTGCACCTTTTTTTATTGGTAGCTTGGCAGACATTGTGGATTGTAGACTGCTACCGTTATTTTAATAACGCGCGTCTTTGGGTTTGTCACCTTTTGGCCAGTCGTTTACTTTGTCTGGAAAATCTGGTCTTGGTTGATGGCTAAAAAATTGGGCTACATCGACAGCATCTTGGTCACTTAAGACACCGCCATGCCCCCATAACCCTTCGGTCTGGATGCCCATGGGCATGTTGTATTTGACAAAGGCGGCCGCCGTGTAAGTACGCGCCATACCTGCGCCAATGTTAAATGATTCATCTCCCCATAGTGGCGGAAAGGCAATAATCCCTAATTGGTCTTTTTTGCCTTCACCGTTGGCACCGTGACAGCTTGCACATTGGGCTTGATAAATTTTTTCACCGCGAACGGGGTCTGGCTCTAGGTTTTTGTCAATTTTTCCTGCATTTTTTATATTCACGGTTTGGGTGTGCGGTACAGTTTTTGACAGCCATTGCATGTAAGCAATCATCGCTGCCATTTCTTGTGAGTCTGGTTTTAACGGTTTACCGTTCATCGAGCGTTTAAAGCAGCCGTTGATGCGTTCTTTTAGGTTGACCTCCTTGCCCGCCCGCGCTTTGTAGGTGGGATAAGTGTTAAAGCTGTTAATGTAAGGGTCGCCAAGCGGTACTTTACCATTGGCAATATGGCAACTGTTACAGTTCATGTTGGCGCCTGTATTGTCGGGCAATAGGCGTTTGGTTTCATTAAGTAGCCGTTGTCCATATAAAATTTGCTTGGCGTTTGGCTCGCTCATAATGGCTGTGTTTTGCGGGACGGTATAGGTGCCAACGCCTTTGTTGGCGTCTTTAACATCAATGATGTCATATTGTTTTGGCGTGGCATCGGCAGGTTTTGGCGGCTGGCAGCCTACCAGCGTCCATGAGATAAACAAGATACTAGCAACGGCAAACCAGCCGTTTGCGGTGCTGTGATGAGTACCAGATAAAGGTTGTGCGGTCATTTTTGTTTTTCTCCCATACTGTCTTGCGCTTTGCCCAGTTTGTCACCGTTAATACT
>CALAPG010000039.1 GCA_937889485.1 uncultured Moraxella sp.
ATTATCGTGATTTTGGTTTGAAATTTAGAAAATATTATCCATAACTAATTGATGCATTGCCATTTGCCATCAGGAAATCATATGAGTTACTTAACAACAGCCGCTACCACCTCAACATCAAAACCGCCTGTGACGCTATCAACATTAAATAAGCTAAAAGCCAATGGCGAAACTTTTTCTTGCCTGACTTGTTATGATGCAAGCTTTGCCCATGCCATGCAAGTGGCAGAGATTGATACGATTTTGATTGGCGATAGCTTGGGCATGGTGGTACAAGGACAAGCATCTACCTTGCCTGTGACCGTGGCGGATATGGTTTATCACACCCAAAACGTCGCGCGCGCCAACAGCCATGCCTTAATTTTATGTGACTTACCGTTTATGAGTGTGGCAACCTTAGAGCGTGCCTTAGACAGCGCCCAAGCAGTCATGCAAGCAGGCGCCCATGTGGTCAAAATTGAAGGCGGTAGCGAACTTGCCAATATTGTCGCCACCTTGGCAACCAATGGCGTGCCCACCTGCGTGCATCTTGGCTTAACCCCACAATCGGTCAATGTGTTTGGCGGTTATAAAGTACAAGGCAAAACCGAGTCGCAAGCCGATAAACTCATGGCAGACTGTGCCGCGGTGGTCAATGCTGGGGCAGCGCTGCTACTGTTAGAGTGTGTACCTGCCGAGCTTGCCAAAAAAGTGCGCGAGACTTTCCCTGTCCCTGTCATTGGCATTGGCGCTGGGGTGGACTGTGATGGGCAAGTGCTAGTGATGCACGATATGCTAGGCGTGTATACCCGTAAGCCTGCCAAGTTTGTCAAAAATTTTTTGCATGATGAAGGCAACCAAACCCACGACATTACAGGGGCATTTCGCGCCTATCACCAAGCCGTGAAAGAACGTACCTTTCCAACGCTTGAGCACAGTTTTTAAAACGATTATTGAACAAAGTAACGAGTGCAACATGCAAGTATTTCATACCATTACAGAATTAAGAAAAAACCTCAAACCTTTACGCCATCACACCATTGGCTTGGTACCGACCATGGGAAATTTACATGATGGGCACCTTGAGCTGGTCAAACTTGCCAAACAGCACGCTGACATCGTGGTGGTCAGTATTTTTGTTAACCCCACTCAGTTTGGTGTGGGCGAAGATTTTGACACCTATCCGCGTACACTTGAGGCGGATGTGGCAAAGCTTGAAACGGTCGCCGCTGATATGGTATTTGCACCCAGTGTGGAAGAGATGTATCCAGTTTATCCCAACCGTGTGCAGGTACTAGCAGGTGACATCACCAAGTTATTGTGCGGTCAATCGCGTCCTACCCATTTTGATGGTGTTGGGCTGGTGGTGAGCAAATTGTTTAACATTGTTCAGCCCAATATTGCCGTATTTGGTAAAAAGGATTATCAGCAATTAGCCATTATTCGTCAGTTGGTAGCCGCGCTTAACTTTCCTATTGATATTATTGGCGCTGAGATTGTGCGCGCCGAAGACGGGCTGGCACTATCTTCTCGCAACCAATATTTAAGCAGCGATGAGCGCGAAAAAGCCCCGCTTTTACAAAAAACCTTAAAGCAGCTAGCCGCCCAGTTGGCAACCGCTCAGGTCATGCAGTTTGATGGTATGATTGCCAAGGCTAAAGATCACTTAAATCAGCAAGGGTTTAACGTGGATTATCTGAGCGTCACTAATCGCGCGTTACAGCCGCCAATGCCTGAAGATCAAGCGCTGGTTATTTTGGTGGCGGCATGGCTGGGTGAGCGGGCACGACTTTTAGATAACTTAGAGTTTAGCCGCGCCTAGCCACCGCTGCTATCAATCAAAGGATAGGTAGGTCAAACATGGATTGCTCAAATAACCCTTGCCAAGTGGTCATTGTATCGGGGCGTTCTGGCTCTGGTAAAACCTCCGTTTTAAATATTTTAGAAGATTTGGGTTATTACCCAATTGATAACCTGCCACTATTATTAATACCCGATGCGGTTAATAAACTGGTAGTGGATAGCCAAATTCGCAAGGTGGCGCTTGGGGTGGATGTACGCACGCCGCAAGCAGATTTGAGCCGTTTTGCCGAAGTGTATCACCAGTTACGGCAAAATTTTGGTGACGATGCGCTCAAGATTATTTATGTGACTGCCCAAGAAAGTGTACTGGTGGCTAGGTTTGATGCTACGCGCCGCGTCCATCCGTTGATGGCAACCCTCAATAACTTGCCCAATGCTATCCGTAAAGAAATTGACTTGTTAGAGCCGATTGCCACGCGCGCTGATATCAAGATAGATACCAGCTCGCTGAATATCCATCAGCTAAAAGAGTTAATTCGTAATCATTTGGGCGTGGATAACGTGGTCACGGTCAATATTTTATCGTTTGGATTTAAATTTGGTAGTCCGATTGATGCCGATTTTATTTTTGATGTGCGTATTTTACCAAACCCGCATTGGTGGCCAGAGCTACGTAGCCAAACGGGTAAGGATGCGGTGGTGATAAATTTTTTTGAAGGTCACCCTGAGGTGGCGGCAATGACCCATGATATTGGGCAGTTTTTTGACCGCTGGTTGCCTGAGTTTTTGCATAACAACCGCCACACCGTCACCATTGCGATTGGTTGCACGGGCGGCAAGCATCGCTCGGTGTTTGTGGCAGAGCAGCTGGGGCAGCGGCTACAACAGACCTTGCCCAAAGCGCTACGCATTCGGGTCAAGCACCGTGAAAAATCGCATTGGTAAGGTTTTTGCAATAATTGCCTGTTTTTGATGATATGTTGAGAGTGTGAAATGATTAATTTTAAAGACATGGATATGGCGGTTAGCCGTACCGAGCAAAAAAAAGCCCATGAGCGTCTGCAACAGTTGGCAGAGCCTTTGGCAAACTTATCCAAAAAACAGATGAAAAACTTGCCTGCCAGTGAGTATTTTTTGGAAGACTTGTTGCATCTTGCCGATATTAACAGTCATGAAGCGCGCAAACGCCATATCAAGCGCCTTGGCAAATTGTTGGCAGAAGAAGAACCCCACGCGATTGTGGATTATCTGTTTCGCTGCAGTTTTAGTCCAGAACAGCAGGCCAAGATAGAAAGCTGGCAAACGCGCCTAAATTTGCAAGATGACAATACACTCAAACAGTTTACCAAGCAGTTTTTTGAAAGTGAGTTTAATACCGTCAAACAGCTGCTAATTTGGATTGCGTATGCCGAGCATACCCATGATGATGAGTTGTATCAAGAGAGTGTGGCGGATTTGCATACTTATATTCGCCAAGTTGCCATTTTATCCAAAGATAAGTAGCTTGCGACCTTGGTGGCTGCCGTGTTTTGTGATTATCGGTGGCTAATTTAGCGCCTATTTTTATGCCCTTGGGCGCTAAAGCCGCTGATGGTCTTTGCTAAGTTTTTTGATCATGTCTTTTAGTCGCCGTTTTTTGTTGCTACGCCAGCAACTTATGATAAATCCTGCGTATGCCACTACCATTCGTCAAGCGAGGGTGGTGGTGCTTGCGCTGTCTGCGTTTATTTTTAATACCACAGAATTTGTGCCTATTGCCCTACTTACCGATATTGGGGTAAGTTTTGCGATGCCTGTTGAGCAGGTGGGTATGATGGTGACTATCTATGCGTGGTTGGTGGCCATATTGTCTTTACCTGCCATGTTAGTGACGGCACAGGTACCCAGAAAACGGTTGTTATTGTGGGTGTTTGCGCTTTTTATCCTTGGGCATGTGATATCGGTAATGGCGCCAAGTTTTTTGCTGTTGTTGGTGGGTCGGGCGGCAATTGCGCTGGCACATGCGATTTTTTGGTCAATTACGGCAAGTTTGGTGGTGCGTCTTGCGCCACGCGGACGTCAGACCAAGGCGCTTGGGCTACTGGCAATGGGCGGAGCGCTGGCAACGGTGCTTGGGCTGCCGCTTGGGCGTTTGATTGGGCAATGGCTAGGATGGCGCATGACCTTTGCTGCCATTGGTTTTTTTGCGCTGTTGACGGCATTGCTACTGGCTTGGATGTTACCCAAGTTGCCAAGCAAAAATGTGGGGTCGCTGGCAAGTTTGCCTCAGTTGGGGCGCAATGCACCCTTGCTGCTGATGTATGCGCTGACGGTGGTGACGGTGACTGCGCATTTTAGTGCGTATAGCTATGTAGAGCCTTATTTGTTGCAGATTAACCAATTTTCTGCCAATTTTGCGACGCTGGTGTTGTTGGTGTTTGGTTTGTCAGGTTTTGTGGCAAGCTTTTTGTTTGGGCATTTTTATGAGCGTTATCCACGCGTTTTTTTGGGGGCAGCATTGGTTGGGCTGCTGACGGCGTTGTTTGGGGTGACGTTGGTAACAGGCAGTCACGCGCTGTGGCTATTGTTGGCAGTGGCATGGGGCGGCTGTATGACCAGTATTTCGCTTGCGCTGCAGTTTCAAGTGCTTAAACTTGCCCCTAAAGCCACCGATGTGGCAATGGCAATTTTTTCGGGTATCTATAATGTGGGTATTGGCGGTGGCGCGTTGGTAGGCTCGTGGGTGATTGGCGCCTGGGGGCTTGGGGTGGTGGGCAATGTGGGTGCGATCATCACCTTGGTGGCAATCTTGCTAGCGCTTTGGGGAATGGCAAACCACGGTATGTTACCCAAAAAAACCGCCTCAACCCATGCCAAACCCTAGAGCCTGCATTCACACTATGATAGGCGATTGATGCTATGTTTGAGGCAAAGACGTGATGAATACAGGGGCTGGTGAAGGGGTAATAATCGGCTATCCACCATCGGCAGACCATTATATCGGCAGACACCTAATGGATTTTAAGCGCCTCAGTCAAGGCTTGCTTGAGCTGTTCTAGCTGTGCATCAGATAAGGGTTTGTCCTCATGGTCTGTGATAAAAAACATGTCTTCGGCTCGCTCGCCCAAGGTGGTGATGCGCGCAAAGTGTACTTCAATGTTATGTGCCAAGAAGACCTGCCCGACACGCGCCAACAGGGCGGGTTGATCTAGGGTTTCTAGGGTCATCATGTGCTGTTTGGACTGCGGGTTAAAGCTAAAACTCACCCGCGTGGGCACCTCAAAGTGCTTTAACTGTCGGGGTATGCGCTTTTGTACCAGTTTGGGTAATGTCGGGTTGGCAAATGCCTGCTGTAACCGCATCACCAACTCGGCTTGGCGCTCAAGGTCGGTTAGTAGGGTACCATGCCGATCTAACAGTACATAAGAATCCAAAGCAAAATCGCGGGTCGCGGTAATGACGCGGGCATCCAAAACATCCAAGTCCATCTGGTCAAATACCGTCATAGTGACGGCAAATAAGTTGGATTGGTCTTGGGTATAAATAAACACCTGAACGGCATCGAGTGCCAATTCTCGATGCTCGCGCAAAATCACCAAGGGTTCGGGTGGGGTTTGGGTTTGCTGATGGTAGTGTTCATGCGCCATGATGGCTTTGGAGTGCCAAACAATGTCGCTAGGCACTTCTCTTAAAAAATATTCATCCCCCAACCCCTCCCACAATGCCTCAATATCTGTCAAGGCGTCATCATGCTTGAGCAGGGCGCGCGCGCTTTGTTTATTACTGGCAATCATATCTTGTCGGTTCATTGGGGCATCAATGTCGGCACGCAAAATTCGCCGCGTTTGGGTATAGAGTTGGCGCATCAAGGTAGCGCGCCAGCTATTCCAAAGCTGCGGATTGGTGGCATTCATATCGGCAACGGTAAGTACATAGAGATAATTAAGGTAGGTGACATTACCCACTTGGTCGGCAAAAGCGGCGACCACTTCAGGGTCTGAGATGTCTTTTTTTTGCGCGGTTAGTGACATGAGTAAGTGCTTGGCAACCAGCCAGCCCACTAACTCAGCATCGGCTTGGCTTAGCCCATGTGCCAAGCAAAATGCAATAGCATCTTGCTCACCAAGCTCACTGTGGTCACCACCACGCCCTTTGGCGATATCATGAAAAATAGCAGCAATCACTAGCAGCTCTTTGCGGTCAATGCGCCGATAAATACTGCTCACTAGCGGGTATTCGGTTTCATAGTGGGCATCGGTAAAGCGGTGTAGCATACGCACTAGCATCAAAATGTGGGCGTCCACGGTATAACGATGAAACAAGTCATATTGCATCAGTCCCGTAATTTGCCCAAAGGCTGGTAAATAATTACCAAGCACCCCGTAGCGTTTCATCACCCGCAGCCGCCAAAATAGCAAGTTTTGTTCCTTGATATTGTCCATGAACAATGCCTTGTTGGCAGGGTCTTGGCGAAAATGGGCATCGATGCCACGCGCTGCAATTTTGAGCACGCGTAGGGTGCGCGTACGAATGTGACGAATATTAAGCTGACCCATTAATAAAAACAGCTCCAAAATGGCACTGGGATGCTGGGCAAACACGCGGGTATGAGTCACTGCAATGCGGTCACCCACGCGTTTAAAACGCTCATTAATCATCTTATGAACAGGGCGTTCCTCTTGCGGCAAACGCGCTTCAATCAGGCTTTCATAATAATGTTGGGTGAGCATTTCAGACAAGGTGGAGTTTGACATGGCGTAGCGGTAATAATCGCGCATAAACTGCTCAACCGCCGCATTGGGGTGATCATGGTCTGTATAGCCCAAGCGCTCGGCAATCAAGCGCTGATAATCAAATAAGATACGATTTTCGTTGCGCTTGGCAATTTTGTGCAAGTGGTGGCGCACCAACCACAAAAAATCCTCGGCATCTTGTAGTTCATCAAACTCTTTTTCGGTGATAAACTCTTGCTGCACCAAGCCAAATAAACTGGTCACCCGAAAATAGCGCTTACTAATCCAGCCCACGGTATGAATATCACGCAGCCCACCTGGGGCGTTTTTTAAATCGGGTTCTAGATTGTACTCGGTGGCATTGTGCTTGAGATAACGGGCTTTGGCCTCTGCCATTTTGGCATCATAAAATTCGTGTTGTGACCAGTTTTTATTCAGTAGCTGCACAGGAAGTGCTGCAAGCGCTTCATTGCCTGCCAATATTCTGGCCTCAAGTAGGCTAGTAGCAATGGTAATGTCATCGCGGCAAGCCGCATCACACTCAGCAACGGAGCGCACCGCCAATGCAGGATCAATCCCAATGTCCCACAGTTTGGCAATAAAAGGCGAGATTTTTTGGTTAAGCGCCTCGTCAATATCGACCGCGCTTAGCAGTAGTAGGTCAATGTCAGAGTGTGGGTGCAGCTCGCCGCGCCCATAGCCGCCTGTAGCAAAGAGCGTCAAATCCGTTTGGTGCAGCCCATATAAATAAAACAACGCCTCAATCATACTGTCAATCGCGCAGCTTCTTGCCGTCACAATTTGGCGAATGGGCGTACCCCCTGCCAAGGCGTGTTCCAAGTCACTTTCAACTTGCAAAAGCCAGTTTGGCAAGCCCAAGGTAGGCGCGCCTGCCAGATCTAATGCGGGTAACGGGGTGAAATACGGTAAAATAGGTGGGCAAGTGAACATCACAAATCCTTACTGGCGCATGAATTTTTAGTATTACAAATTTACTTTGAAAAAGCCAGCCTCGACACACGGCTAACGGGTGCGAATGGGTGCATAACCGCATGATATTGAGGGCAGGATAAGATAGATTAAGATGATGGGTAGCTTTAATTGTGCCCCAAATTCTCTGCCATGACGGCATTGGTAAGACTGGCGTGGCTGGTATGACTGTTGTGACTGTTATAACTGGGTCGGTGGGCGCGTTTATCGGGACGAAAGGCATGGGTCAAATGCTGTGCCACAAAACTCACCGTGTCGGCAGGTTGTTCGCTGGCAGTTTGGCGCAGCAATTTTGAGGGGGCATGGGTTAACGTTTGGGTCAGTTTTCGGGTCAGCTCCACCATAACGCTTGTTGCTTGCTCACCGTCCGCTAACTGCTGCAGCGCTTGCTGCAAAATTATTTGTGCGTGGTCATGCGCTTGTTCGCGATAGGTTTGGATATCGTGCCCCACTTGGCGCACCAATAGCTTGCGTTCAATTGCCACCACAATTTGACTAACTAATAACTCCGCTTCCACCGCCGCTTGGCGCCGCTGCTCAAGATTGCCTGCAATCACGTGCTGCAAATCATCAATAGAATAAAGATACACATCATCAAGCTCGCGCACGCTAGGCTCAATATCACGTGGCACTGCCAAATCAATCATCAACATGGGCTGATGGCGCCGCTGTTTGAGCGCTTGTTTGACCATAGGCTTATCAATTAACGTGTAAAGACTGCCACTGCAACTGGTGACAATATCCGCTTGCGCCAGCACTTGGGATAGCTGCTCAAGCGTGACAATCGCCACCTGTGGCACCACCAATTGTAACTCAGCAGCAAGCAACGCGGCACGCTCATGACTGCGGTTACAGATGATCACCTTGGCAACACCCAGCCCTGCAATATTGGTGGCTACCAAACGGTTCATTTCACCTGCAGCAACTACCAGCAACGTATTATTACTGGGTTTTTGAAAAATTTGGGTAACTAATTTGGCAGCGGCAAACCCCAAAGAAACCGCCTGTGAACCCACGTGGGTTTCATTACGGACTTGCTTTGCTGCCGAAAACACCTGCTGAATGATAAAGCTCAGTTTGCTTGATAACGCCCCAACCTCACGAGATTGGCGCACCGCTTGCTTGATTTGTCCCAAAATTTGCGGTTCACCCAAAATCATCGAGTCAAGCCCCGATGCAACACGTACCCAATGTAGCAGAGCGTGATTATTTTCGTACTGATAAAGATGCGGTGCAATCTGACCATAGGCGGTTTGTTTAAAACCTGCCAACCAGTGAATCAGCTGCTGGCTTAACACACTGGGCAGTTCATCGTCAGGCGCAAGGGCATAGAGTTCGGTGCGGTTACAAGTTGACAAAATCACCGCCCCATGGGTCAGTGACTTTAGCGCCGCTAGGGCTATTGGCATATCTTCTGCCCCAAACGCCAGTTGCTCACGCATTGCAACAGGCGCTGTTTTATGATTTAAGCCAATAACCAAAAGCTGCATAACGCGTCATTACCTAGCCAAGACAAAGTGAGAAAAATCAGACAATCGTGCCAAAAACTACCAGTTGTATGGGGATTACTTCACCGTAAACAACACATCACCTAACAAAAAACTGATTATCATTAAGAAAAACTGCGCAATATGCGCCGGACAACGTGGTATGATAAACGCCAATATAACGTTTACCAAACTTAAATCCGCGCCAACGTGCGGTACACCAAAAATACATTATTATAGCATTTGTTCAACGAATAAAAAACTTGAGTTATATCTAATGGATAAAGGTCTTAGTATCATCATCGTGTAGATTTAACAGTATTTCTATACTTTTATACATTATTTGTCGCTATAATCGAGTCGTTATACAGACTCTCACGCAAGTTTAGCTCGATGCCCAAATACTTTCTCGCCTGTTATCCCTCAGTACTTAGCCGCCTACTGCGCCAAGTTGACGTATTGGATTACAGCCCGTTGACCATTAAGCCGTGGACGGTTTTCCACTTACCTAAGACTGCTCATACAGCCCTTCATGCTCGTGTGCTTGTTGGCTATTGTCTATTACCACGTTGGGTAACGGTGGTTGGATTGGCGGGTTTATTACATACCATGCAACCTATCAGCGCGTATGCGGCGGTGCCCATGGCAGCATTGACCGCAGACGCCACGCGTACCGATACTGACACAGCACCAACCTTCGTACCCCAAGCTGAGACTCAGCCGAGCTTATATGCGGTGATGATGGCAGAGTTTGCCGCTGACCGCCATGATATTCCCAAGGCATTGGCGATTTATAAGAACCAATCACAGCTTGATGACAGCGCGCCCGTGTTTGAGCGTGCCTTAAGTTTATCCCTACAGTACGAGTCTGCCGAAGACTCGCTTGCGTTTGCCAGTCAGTGGCAGCAAGCCAACCCTGACCATGTGCCGGCATTGTTTTATGTGGCGCACTTAGCCTTAAAAGCCCACAATTATGAGCTAGCGGGTGAAAAACTCGGCCAAATTTTGCATGAAGACCCTAATGTGGATTTGAGTCAGATTCTGCTTGGAATCTATCCAACGGCTAGCGATGACCAAGCCGAGTTACTACAAACGCTACAAAAAATCGACACCAAAAATAACCCGTCATTGTTGGTCATGAAAGCTGGCTTGCTATTACAGTTTAATCAGCCAAAACAAGCGTTGGTCGAGATTGATAAAGCCCTCAAAAAACACCCAAAGACCCCAGCGTTTTTGATTTTAAAAGCCGATATCTTACAAGCCTTGGCCAATAGCGATCAAAAAACCGATGTGCAAGGTTTTATTCGCCAAGCCCGCCAAAGCGTGCCGGATAATAAAAACCTGTTTTTGTACCAAACCCGCTACTTACTACAACATGGTAAGTCCACCACCGCTTGGCAACAGCTAACCGCGCCGCATAATAGCGAATTTTTGGCGGATGATGAGATTAAGTTGTTGGCGGGCTTAGTGGGGATTGATACCAAGAACTATACGCAAGCCGAGGCGCTATTACAGCAGCTAACCCACAGCCCAAGTTATCGTGACCAAGCGTATTATTATTTGGCCATCAGTGCCGAACGCCAACAGCGTACCAATCAAGCCATTAAGTATTATGGTAATGTGATGCAGCCGAATCTGGTCATGGCCGCCCGTAAAAAACAAGTGGCGTTACTCATTGCTCAGCAACGCTATAGCGAAGCTGTTACGAGTATGGAAAAACTGCGCGCAGACTTTGATGAGTTTGCGGTACAAAGCTATATCATGCAGGCCAATATCTTAGCTGAAGCCAACCAAACTGCACAGGCGTTAGCCTTACTCAATGACGCACAAAGTAAGCTACCGGATAATACCGATATCATGTTTGCCAAGGTGCAGTTATTGCCTGATGATGACTTAGCGAGTAAGCGCCAATTGTTAGAAGCGCTACTTAAATTGTCGCCTAACAATATCGATTATCAGCTTGAATACGCCCAAACCTTGGTCAATCTCAAAATCGAAACCGACAATGTGGTCGCGATGCTTTCGCCGTTGATTAATGACCGCGAAATTGGCTTACGTGCGCGTCAGATTCTTGCCCAGCAAGCGCTGCACCAAAACGACAATGCGCGCGTGATTACCCTACTCTCGGACAACTTTGACATTGTACCCGATATTATTAGCGGCTTATTGTTACGTCAAGCATACGCAAATATGAGTAATACCACAGAAGTGCAACACATTAGCCATATTCTAAAACGCGAATTAGATTATGCTGATAACCCGAATGATACGGGCGTGACTACCAATGGTAATCCAACCACGGTATTGCCATCGGATAAACTGCTCACCCAATAATAGATAAATCGCCACCGCGAGTGCATTGTAAATTTTGTTTAATTTTTGATTAAGAGTGATTGAACGTGAAACTAAACTATAAAACCACTGCCATTGCTACCGCCCTTGTATTAGGCTTAACGGGTTGTCAAACAGTCGCCAAAAAACCGGTTACCCAACCAGTCGCCACAGTCAACGCGAACACCACTACGACCCCAACCACCAATAACCAAACGGCAACCAATACGGTCACCACGCCCGCCATTCCAAAGCAGTTTGTGATTAACGGTAAAATCGGTGTGACCACACCACAACAAACTGGCAGCGCGTTTTATACTTGGGCGCAGCAAGGGTCTAACTTTGGCATTGATATCGCAGGTGCATTAAATGCCGGACAAACCACGATTCGTTATAACGGTCAAACGGCAACCTTAACCAATGAACAGGGCACACTGAACGCAGAAAGTCCTGAAGAGTTGCTATTTAAAGCCACCAAGTGGCAAGCGCCGATTTCACAGCTACCTTATTGGATTATGGGACAAGCCGCCCCAAGTGATAGCGACAACCAAATGGACAGCCAAAACCGTCTAACCACCGCGCACAATGGCGATTGGACAGCAGATTTTACTTATAATAACAATGACAAGTTGCCAAACCGTATCAATATGCGCCATCCACAAGGCTATAAAGTGGTGATGACGATTAACCGTTTAAGCTAATCTAGTTAAGATTAGACGGTGTAAGTATCTCTCTGGGTAGCGGCATGCTGCCCAAACGGGATTAACGCCACCAAATCAGTATTCAATCGCCCAAGTTCGCGTTGTTTATACATATCTTCCACCATGCGCGCTTGCTGTTCTACACCATAGGCCAAAAATGGCTTATCCATTTGCAACACATAACTATAGCGCCGATTCAATAATGCACGACGCAGCACTGCAATACCTTGCTGCACTTGCCACACATGGGTCAGCTCATGTACCAACCACGCGCGCACGCCCAAACTGCTTTGACTAAAATCCTCTTTAAAATCATTGCAGTTAAAATACACATGACCATTCGGTGATACCGCATAGCCTTTGAGTACCCACCACGCGGTTTTGAGTCGGATATCGTCAAGCTGCAAGCTATCACCAAAAATGGATTGGGCAATTTGACGCTCACCTGCCGTAAGAGGGCGTGATTTGGATGGGGAAAACATAATGCCTGTTTACCTATCAATACAGTATTTTGAGAAAGTTTAAGTTAGTGTAAGGGCTTAGACAAATAATTTTGAGTATCAAAATGAAAGCGATAAATTACAGTCTTATGCTATTGATAACAGCTAGTCTGATTGCTTGCGCACAACCGACCATTACTAGCCAATCTGCCATAACGCCACAAATAATTGAAGTTGCTAAACCTGTTTATACAACCGATAGCTATGTATTAGCCGAGGCTTTGCCGAATAAAAAACTGCGCGTTTCGATAACAGCAAAAGACAAAAGCTTGTATATTGTGAATTGCAATCAATCGATAGATGTTTCTCTTTATGCCTTAAGCCAACCAGAGCCTATTTGGGGTGGAAGTGATGCTTGTTTATCACCAAATATTATTATTCCTAAAGGTGTAACTTTAAGCCTTGAAATTACTATTAAAGGGGAGAGAAAGCCGATTGATTTTACATCGAATTATAACATAGTAGTCCATTCAATTTATGAAACCCCCGATTTTCCGAACGCCATACCAGTAGCTTATGAAAAAGTTACCAGTAATACGTTTAAATTGTCACCTTAATTTTAAAAGTTATGAATTCCACTAACCAAGTCCCCCTTGCCCAACGTATGCGCCCACAATCGATTGACGACATGATTGGTCAATCGCATCTACTCGGTAACAACGCCCCGATTCGACGTATTGTTAACCAAGGCTACCTACCCTCGATTATCCTACACGGTGATGCCGGTATCGGCAAAACCACTTTGGCCATGTTACTCGCGCAAGCCGTCAATCGCCCTTTTAAACCATTATCAGCGATTAATGCCGGGGTCAAAGAACTGCGCGAAGTGCTAAAAAAAGATGACGGCTTATTTGGCGAGCCACCCGTGGTATTTGTCGATGAGATTCACCGATTTAACAAAGCACAACAAGACGCACTGCTCGGTGCGGTTGAAGCCGGTGACATTACCTTAATTGGGGCAACCACCGAAAATCCGTCATTTAGCGTCAACAATGCACTGCTATCACGTACCCAAGTATATAAGCTTCAGCCGTTGGCCGATGACGAAATCCAAGCCGTGTTACAACGCGCTATTACCCAAGATACGGTGCTTAAATCCAAAACTATTGAGCTTGCCCAGACCACGGCTATTACTGGACTGGCGCATGGTGATGCCCGTAAAGCGTTAAACCTACTGGAATTGGCGATTCAATCCAACGCAGCCAACGGTACGCCAAGTGACCCGATTGTTATCAATGACGAGGTAGTAACCAAAGTCGCGGGCGCAAGCTTGGTGCGCTATGATAAAAATGGCGATCAACACTATGACATCATCTCAGCAATGATAAAATCGGTACGCGGTAGCGACCCTGACGCGGCACTCTACTGGATGGCACGTATGTTGGTTGCCGGCGAAGACCCTGCCTTTATCGCGCGGCGCTTGGTGATTTTGGCGAGTGAAGATATCGGTCTTGCCAACCCAAACGCCCTGTTACTGGCGGACACCGCGCTACGCAGTGTGCAAAGTATCGGTATGCCCGAAGCGCGCATTATCTTGGGGCAAGTGGTGGTGTATTTGGCGACCTCGGCCAAGTCCAATTCTAGCTATAACGCGATTAATGCAGCGATGCGTCTTGCGGAAAATGACCAATCCCCTGTGCCGCTACATTTACGCAATGGCGTGACCAGTTTGATGAAGTCACAAGGCTATGGGGCGAATTACGTCTATCCACACGACTACCCAAACCATTATTATCCCCAGCAATATTTACCCGATAGTCTGGTTGGCACCACGTTTTATCAATTCGCCGATAATGCCAAAGAGCAGCAAAGCTATGCGTTTATCAACTGGTTAAAAGGTCAAGTTCAAATAAGATAAATTTAGCCATGAATGCTAATTTGATGTTGAATCTTTTGTTTCATCTGTTGAATAGTAGCATCATCTAATGCAAGATAACGTCTTTTTGCTAACGCTAAAAATTCAGTCTGTTGTTCAATACCGATAAATTGACGCGCTAATATCTTGGCGGCAATGCCAGTGGTCGCTGATCCGGCAAATGGGTCTAACACCACATTGCCTTTTTCGCTACTGGCTAACATAATTCTTGATAATAGTGCTAATGGCTTTTGGGTTGGATGTTTTCCTTGTTGTTTTTCCCAAGTACCAACCGTTGGCAAGCGCCAAACATCTTTCATCTGTTTATCAGCATTGAGTTTTTTCATTAAATCATAATCAAAATAATGCGGTACTTTGGTATGTTTTCGCGCCCAAATAACCCATTCTGTGGAGTAGGTAAAATAACGACATGAAAAGTTAGGCGGTGGATTGGGTTTTTCCCACGTTATCATATTGAGAATTTTAAAGCCTAATAATGGCAAAATCCGCCCAAGCGTGAATATATTATGATGGGTACCACTTATCCAAATAGTAGCATTATCTGCCATTGCATCTCGAACTTGCGATAACCATTCGTAGGTGAACGCATAACTCTCATTATCTGATTCACTCTTATCCCAACTTCCTTTGTTGACTGACTGGACAACGCCATTTTTGACCGTCAACCCATCATTAGATAAAAAGTAAGGCGGATCAGCGAATACCATGTTTATAGATTTTTTTGGTAAATCCACTAATAAGTGTAGGCTATCACCTTGCCAAAGGCTAAAATCTTGATTTGAGGATTGAAAATATAGCGCCATTATTCTTCCAACATATCGGCCAAAAACACCAATAAATCTGCAACTTGATAGTGGCCTTCACTAAATCCGTATTCTTCACAGCCATCAGGAATAAACACTGTTTGCTCATGCAATGACTTATCCAAACACAACAGGCGTAATGTATTGATAACTTTTCCCCTGATGCCTTGCTCTGTCACCATATTTCGTTCAAATAGTTGTGCCGCCATGTCCATACAAACCACCAAGTATTAGCAAAAAGACACTTATTGTGTGTGGTTTAATCATAGTTAAATCATAAGAATACTGCAAATGGAAAATAACATTTTAAAACAATTTGGCGCACGCATTCGCCAACTACGCAAGCAAAAAGGCTTTAGCCAAGAACAATTGGCTGAGTTGACCGGATTTCATCGCAACTATATCGGTATGGTGGAGCGTGGCGAGCGCAATCCTGCATTGGTGAATATTCAGGTATTCGCCAAAGTATTTGGATTATCTATTAGTGAATTATTTAATTTTGAAGAAAAGTAATGACTAGAATACCTAGTATTCATCACGGTATTAAAAACCATATTTTTGATATGAGTTAGTCAGCAGAATTCTCTGAAAGAATTACTTTACGGAGATAGTCATTTTTAAGCATTTCAATGTTAAGCAAAATATTGTGGCGCTCAAAATAATCTTGTAATGGATTTTTGGTGGTCAACCAGCCTTTACCATCTGTTACCCAAATAAAAGTAATATGTTGAGCCTGTCAAAAACGACTCATTTCGATGTACTCTGTGGCAGTAGATTTTAGCTTAGAGCCACCACCACCATAAAAATTACACTCGATAAAAAATAGCTTTTGTTCTTTTTTGATAACAAAATCAACAATCCTTGAAGACTTGTCAACTTGAACATCCATATTCCAAGCATCTTTAATTTTCTTTGCATTTGCTTGTGGTAGATATTCTAAGTTATGTTCATGGCAAAAAATTGCAACAAAAGACTCGACTAACTTTTCCATTGAGGTACCGCCTCGATTTTTACGCCCATTTGAATCAAGACCCACTTCAACACCAATACAATAATCAGGAATACTTTTTATTTGCTTTGTTTTAATAAGTTCGGCAAAACCACTTTGTACCAATAAACTGATTACATCGTTAATTTTTTCGTCAGTCATCTCTTTTGAACTAAAATCAAAGTTTTTGTAGATAAAAGCCGTATTATCAATTAATACTTCAACTGATTTATCACGAATGGCTAAAAGCGTTGGAATAGCTTTAATTGATTTCGGATATGTCTTAAAAATATCAAAAAGACTAGCTTCAATATCTTCTTTACCAATAGCCGTATTTAACAAATTTAGCTCTTTCTCTATGGGAGAGATATTTTTGAACACTTTGCCCCAATTCACAAAATAGTCAAACTGGGTAATCCCTTTTAGATTTAAGGTCGCTAAAAAATCATCAAAATGCTCAGCTGAGAAAATTTTATTATTCATAATCAGTAATTCCGAATTAATAGCTCGCTAACCGCTTGTCGTCCCTCACCTTTTGCACTAATAGACCGACTGGCACTAATACGCTCAATCGTAAATTCTTGATATAACTCATCAAAGAAATTATCAGTTGGGTTGGAATTTTTTGGGTCAGAGTTGCTTAGTAAAAATAGATGACCTTGCTTATCTAATGCTTTACAAAATTTATATAAGCGTACTTGCTCACTATCATCAAAAATCTGATGCGAGTATGCCGTAAAACTTGCCGTTGTGCTAATCGGTCGATATGGCGGATCGAGATAAAACCAACAAGGTAAATCGGTCGGTATTTCTTTCAATGTTTGCTCATAGTCCCCTTGCAAAATTACTACCTTTTGCAATGCTTGATGGACAGCGATTAATGCGCTTTTATCTACTATAACAGGCTTTTTATAGCTACCGATTGGCACATTAAATTGATTGTTTTTATTAACCCGGTATAGACCATTAAACCCTGATTTATTTAAAAAAATGAACAAACTGGCTTGTATAACGGCATCATTATCACGTCTATTAAACTGTTGACGTTTGGCATAAAAATAAGGCGACTTCTCCGCCTTGGTTGTTAATTCGTCATATTCACTTTGCAGTTGCTGTAAAGCTTCAAGCAATGGCTCCATATCTGTCTTAATAACCTGATAAAGATTGATTAGGTCTTGGTTGGTATCATTAATAATCAGCTGCTTCAAATGCGGTAATTTACTTAGCGCCCAAAAGCTGACAGCCCCACCACCAAGAAACGGCTCTATCATACAAAAATCTTGTGTTTGAGTCAGGCTTGGTAAACGACTTTTAATATCTTCAATCAGTTGTGACTTGCCACCTGCCCATTTGACAATCGGTTTTACTACTTGCAACGCCATAACAAACTCTTGAAAATAAAATAAACGATTTTACCCGATACACTCACGAATTTGGAGATATTTTATTGACTACTAATAGATTTAATTTTTAAACAACTAAAATCAACTCAATGCAATTTTTCCTTATCACTTATAGGTACTTTTAATTGTCCGTGCAGATTTAGAACATGCCAAAATTCAAGAAACGCTTTATAATAGCAGCAATTTTTTTTGTTTATAGTATGTTTGATATTCCATATGTATCTTTTTGAAAATATTTTTTAGCCACTCAAGAGGTAAGCGTAATGCCGGCAGGTAACCCTGAGATTAAATGTATGGCGTGTGGTTTAAACTGCCCTATTGAAGCAGAAGATAAAATTGAACGTTCGCATTGTGGAGAGAGGAAATTTTCTGTATGGCC
>CALAPG010000040.1 GCA_937889485.1 uncultured Moraxella sp.
GAACCTAGGCTTGTGGCTCATAAACAGGGAATTTGGCACAAACGGCTTTGACGTTTTCACGCACCGTGTTTATCACTTGTTCATCACCACGGCTATCTAATATATCACAAATCCAGCCAGCCAAGGCTTTGACCTCGGTTTCACCAAAACCACGTGTCGTAACTGCAGGCGTGCCAATGCGTACCCCTGAGGTCACAAATGGTGATTTCGGATCGTTTGGTACGGCATTTTTATTGACGGTAATAAACGCGTCTCCCAACCATTTATCCGCTTCTTTACCCGTGATTTCTTGTTTGATTAGGCTAATGAGCATGAGATGGTTTTCTGTGCCACCTGAGACGATGTCATAACCGCGTGACATAATCACCTCACTCATGGCTTTGGCGTTTTTGACCACTTGTTGTTGGTAGGTTTTGAAGTCTTCGCTTAAGGCTTCTTTAAAACAAATGGCTTTTGCGGCAATGGCATGCATCAATGGGCCGCCTTGGTTACCTGGGAATACCGCCGAGTTTAATTTTTTCTCAATCTCTGGATTGGCTTTTGCCAAGATTAATCCCGAGCGAGGACCACGTAGGGTTTTGTGCGTAGTGGTGGTGGTGACGTCTGCAATTTGGACAGGGCTTGGGTAAACACCTGCTGCAACCAAGCCTGCTACGTGCGCCATGTCTACCATGAGGTAAGCGCCTACGCTATCGGCGATGTCACGGAATTTTTGCCAGTCCATCACTTGGCTATACGCTGAAAAACCCGCGATAATCATTTTTGGTTGATGTTCTTTGGCAAGACGGGCAACTTCGTCATAGTCAATCAGCCCTGTATCTTTGTTAAGACCGTATTGTACGGCTTTGTAGTTGATACCTGAAAAGTTAACATGAGCGCCATGGGTCAAGTGTCCACCATCTGCAAGGCTCATACCAAGCACGGTGTCGCCTGCTTTTAATAATGCCAAAAATACGGCGCTATTTGCCTGACTACCTGCATGGGGTTGTACGTTGGCATAGTCGGCACCAAATAATTCTTTGGCACGGTCAATGGCAAGCTGCTCGACTACGTCAACATACTCACAGCCGCCATAGTAGCGTTTGCCAGGATAACCTTCGGCATATTTGTTGGTAAGCTGGCTGCCTTGTGCTTCCATAACCGCAGGCGAGCAGTAGTTTTCTGATGCAATTAGTTCGATGTGGTCTTCTTGGCGCTTAGATTCATTGTCCATGGCTTGGGCAAGCGCAGGGTCAAATTCATGAATGGTCACATTTTTAAACATGGCGGATTCCTTTGGGTAAGTCAAAAAATGGGAGAACAGAACCGAAAATATGCTTAGTTTAACATGGATTAGTTTTTTTGTTATAGCATATTACGCATGATTTCACTGAATTTGTTTTAGCCAATTTTTGCCGCGCGCGGCTTGCTAGCACATATATTTAGGCAATTATGCGCTGTTTTTTTGCTAGCTAGCAGGCAGAAGATGCGCAGGTTAGCGAAGCCCAACAAGGGGTTTTTGCACCCAGCCATCGCCTTTATCAGTGCTCACATATAACATGCCATTGGCTTCTTCACCGAGGTATACCATTTGGTCTTCTTGGCTTAGGGTTTTGCTAAGCTGTGCTTTGCGGCTATCGGCATATAGTTTGAGTGAGGCAAGTTTGCTGACCAACATATCACCGCTTTTGAGGGTTTGATTGTCTTGGGCGGTGCTGGTTGTACCCGTTAGACCCAAGTTGTTGGTCATTTCTTTGGCAGAGTTTGTGGTATAAGATACACTGTTGGCAGTGTAGCCAATATCGCTCACGACGCTACGTATGCTATTTAGACTGTCTAAAAACCCCGCGTTTGCTGCAGACAGCGGGCTAAGTATCATGGCTGTGACAATGCTAGTGGCTAGTAGACGATTTTTTTGGGTGATTTTTTTTGTTTTCACATTTTTCTCCAAGACCTAGAATAGATGATTAGTTGCTAGTTGCTTGCTGCCGTTGCGGCGCGCTTGGGTACAAACCGCCACTGTTGCCATGATTATACAAAAGCGCCCATTTTTAGTAAACAAAAATCCTATCTATTGGGTAATATATTGGCAAAAGCTTGGCAAAAAAGTTTCAGAGATCAAAAATTTTCTGCCTTGCCAATCATAGAGGCTGGTGCGCTGCCAACCACTTGGGGTGTGCTGAAGCCAGCGGCGGGTAAGTTTTGCACCATTGCGAGCAAACAAAATATAGCCAATCGGGGTGGTGCCCAAATTTGCCAGTTGTCGTGCATTGCCTATTAAGCTTTGAAACGGAAATACCGAACGCGCAGCAATCCAAGCATCTTGCTCGGCAAAGCCATACAGCCAGGCCTCTCTTACCCACGCTGATTGCACGGTGGCGGGCAGTAGCGATAGTTGCCGCTTTTCAAGTAAAGATAAAGTTTTTCGCCCTTCAAACTGTGGAACGACCTGCAGTTTTCGTGCGGTTAACGCCTCAATTTTGGCGGTAAGTGAGCCTGCTGCGGTAAGCCATGGTAATAGTGGCGAGGTGCGCATTTCGGTGGATAAGTAAGGGCAATGGGTGTCTTTTAATAAAAGATTGGGTGTGATGGTGGTCATGAGGCAGTGATTGTAATTGATGGTAAATTGAGGGTAATAAGATGGTGGACAATACAGGTAGGCTGACAACAAGCCACGAAAATGTGTGGGTGAGCCAAGAAAAAACTCTACCCAAGATCTATTATAGCGCGTTTTGGCAGGTAGGGGGTGGGCGCATTTTTTAGTAAGGTGTGTGGTTGCATTGCGTGTGTTTAGCCTTTACACTGGCTGTATTATTGCTAAGCCAATGACTTTTTTGGTTATTTTGTTTGGTTGTTTTTTATCACTTTGACAAGACATTTGCCATGACTACGCTCATTTTATTTAACAAACCTTATGGGGTTTTAAGCCAATTTCGTCATGATGACAACAACGATTATGGTACGTTAAGTGCGTATTTTAGTGATAAAAGCTTGCGGGTGGCAGGGCGGCTAGATGCTACCTCTGAAGGGTTGTTGTTGTTAACCAATGATGGGCAACTTAATAAAGCGCTTACCCATCCCCCCAAGGCAAATAACCAAAAAAAACAGGGCAAAACTTACTGGATCCAAGTGGCAGGGCATGCCACAGACGCGCAGCTACATGAGCTTGCTCAAGGGGTATTGCTAAAAGACGGCATGACGCTACCTGCTAAGGTGGCAAGGTTGACAGATGAGCAAGTCCAGCCGCTTTGGCAAGCCCCTGACAATATCGCCAAGCGCAAAGTCACCACGTGGCTTGAGATTACCATTGTTGAGGGAAAAAATCGTCAAGTGCGGCGTATGGCAGCACAGGTGGGCTTGCCGTGTTTGCGGTTGGTTCGTGTGGCAACAAGTGGGTTTGGGGTGTTTGATTTGGCGGTGGGTGAGGCAAAGATGGTGACGGTTAGCGCGCAGATGTTGCAGCAGTTGGGGGTGCTGCCCAGTTCACGCGCTGCACTACCACGCCGCGCAGCGGATCCCACAAAAACTCGCCAGCCACCTCATAATCGTGGTGATAATCGTGTTAATAGTCGTATTAATAGTCGCAATGGGCAATCGTCGCTGCACAAACGGCGCAAACAGCCATGATTGCCTATATATATCGCTTTTTTCGCCATCGTCCGCGGTTGGTGCTGGGCATTGTCGCTATGGTGTTGACCTATTGGGGGCTATTTGCACTGGCAGCTTGGTTGCCAAAGGCATGGATTATTGGCACGCTGTACCACCAATTAAATTGGGTGACCCAGTTTTTGCTGGCTTGGAATGTGGGTGTTTGGGTTTATTTAATTGCTATTTTTCAGATGATGTATGCAGCTGACCATGCCGCCATCTTGGATAAAGCGCATGCCGAGGATGAGGGTACTGTGCTGATGCTGCTACTGGTAGTGGTGACCGCCATCGTCAGTATGGTGGCAATTGTGCTAGAATTGGGCGCCAGTAAAAATGCCCAAGGGCTGTTGATGGGGTTTCATATTGCGCTGACGTCGCTGACTATTTTGACCGCTTGGTTATTTATTCACACGATGTTTGCCATTCATTACACCCATGATTATTTTTTGCAAAAAGAGCAGTGCTGTGAGTCTATGCTAGATTTTCCCCATGAAGACAACCCCAATTATTGGGATTTTTTGTACTTTGCTTATGTGATTGGGACGTCAGGTCAGACCGCTGATGTGGCGTTTAATACAAAAGCCAGCCGCCGTATGGGCACCGTTCATTGCGTTTTAGCCTTTTTTTTCAATGCCGCAATTTTGTCTTCGCTGATCAATATGTCCTCAGGCTTGATTGCGTAGGCAGTTTGCGGCAGTTCTCATCAGTCATTTACCCTTTTAGGAACCCCCCATGATTGCACAGTATTTGATGGTTGATAATGCCACACTAGACCAACTTGCCAATACCCCCACAGAGGCACGAACCCAGCTGCTAGATTCACTGAGCATGGCGGTTACGGCGCCACTGGTGGATTTGGGCAAATTATGGGACGTGATTCATTTTGTATTAACCAAGCACCCTGCCACCCAGCCTGTGCCAGATGCGCCACTTAGCGAGTTTATTGTGGGTGTAGACACATTTAGCGATGACCCAGAGGCTGATTTTATCGCGTATGTACCTTGGTCACATATTGCAGAAATTTTGGATGCTTTGGAACAAATTAATTTTGCCAAGCGTTTGGACAAGGTTTCTATGAAGTCGCTACGTGAGCACGCATTGTTTCCACACGGTATTTGGCAAGATAAAAAAGACAACTTGGACAAAGAGCTGTTGGCATCTTTTAATGAGCTCAAAGACTTTTATACTGAGGCATTAGATTGTGGCAACAATGTTGTGGTAAGTATCCTTTGATTGTCAGCGCTGCACACTGGCATTAATAGATGCCTACTTGCAAAGCAATAGGACATTAGTACGCGCCACAAAGCACCATACAAAAAAGCACCGTAAATTACGGTGCTTTTTTATTAGCGCATTAACTGGCTAGCTGTCAGTGAACTAGTTAACGTTTTGTGGCGCTAAAATGGTCATTTCAACACGACGGTTAGGCTCATAGTTTGAACCAAATTTGGTAGTGGCGCCACGCCCAATCGCGCTAATACGACCACCCGCAATGCCTTGGTTGACCAAGTAGTTTGCAACTGCCGAAGCACGACGCTGTGATAATGCTTGGTTTCTGCCTGCATCACCTTCAATTGACGCATAACCATTTACTTGGATTGAAGTTTGGTTGTAGTCACCTAAGGTGCTAGCAACTTTGTTGAGCGTTGGGTAGAAGTTTGGCAAAATGGTTGAGTCGCCTACTCTGAAGGTCACTGCTTCTGGAATAGACAAGTTAATGTTATTGGTAACTGGGTCACGCGTCACGGTAATGCCTGTGCCAGCAGTTTGTTGACGAAGTTTGGCTTCTTGCTGCTGCATGTAGTAACCAACGCCTGCACCTAGTACACCGCCGATTGCTGCATCACGTCCTGTTTTTTCGCCACCTGTTGCTTTAGAGATACCTGCGCCTGCTGCCGCGCCTAGTAAGCCGCCTAGCAACGCTTTGTTGTTTGCCATACCGTTAGTGTTGGCAGTTTCTGGGGTAGTGGCACAGCCTGTAAGAATAACACCTGATGCCAATGTTGCCGCTAATAATTTAGTACGCATGCTTACGCTCCTTGATAATTCCTCGATTAAAATTAACCACGTTGGGGATCAGCGCCACTCTACGGGATATGGGTAACTGAGTATCATAACGATTGATTTATTATTGCGTGGTGGTTGAGATTATTATGCAATAAAGTTTTTTGTAGTGTGTAATAATTTGTCTTAAGGTTGTAGTATGATAGCTTAATTTGTTACAAAATATTTGCCATTTTTGTTAACCGCCCGTGGTCTAAAGCGCGCGGGCAAAAATAAGATGGCAATTCAAAAATTTGGTAGTGAACGCTCTAGGCGTTTGCTACACTAATGCCGCGTAGGCTTTGGTTACTTTTTTAAAGCGACTCTTTTAACGTTTTTTTAAAGCAATTATTTAAAGCAATTATTGATAAAACCCCTTGGTTTTATGATTATATCAATTTGGCTTGATCTTATCGGAGCCCATTATGTCAAAAAACAATAACACATCTTTCATCAAAAAAACATGGGGGCAATTGCAGCCTTTTTCCAAGCCGCTTGCCAAGTCAGCACGGTTTGCGGTTTCTACAGGTACCATTACCGCCAATTCTTTGCTATTTAGCCTCCCTTTGTGGGGTATGGGCGCGGTCAAGTTACTCACGGGCAACAAGCTAGCCGACAAGACGGTGCTAAAGATTGCCAATCATTGGATTCATACCAATAACCAGCTTATTAACCATGTGCTACCTACCATTGATTTTCGCATTCATCTACCGAATGATCTGTCTGCTCAGGGGCAATATATTTTAATCAGCAACCACCAATCTTGGGTAGATACCACCGTCATACAGTATATTAGCGAAAATCGGTTGCCGCTCACGCGCTTTTTTACCAAATATGAGCTGTTATATATTCCTGTGGTGGGACAGGCGTTTTATTTTTTGGATTTCCCTATGATGAAGCGCTATTCTAAAGAGGCAATTGCAAAAAATCCTGCCCTCAAATACCGTGATATTATTGAAGCCAAACGCGCTTGCAAAAATCTGATCGACAAACCGTTTACGTTGTTAAATTTTATTGAAGGCACCCGCTACACCCCAAAAAAACACGCCCTACAGCAATCCCCCTACCCCAATCTACTTAAGCCCAAAGCTGGCGGTATTGCACTTGCGCTAGGCGCCCTTGGCAACACGGTGGACGGGATTTTGGATATGACGATTGTGTATCCTGACGGCATTCCTAGTTATCAAGATTTGTGGCAGGGCAATATCAAGCGTATTGGCGTGGATATTCGCCGTGTCGAGTTACCTAGCGGGTTACTGACACAGTTGACTGACGGGCGTTTTCAGACCGATGACGCCACCAAGCAGGCTGTTTATGCTTGGATTGATAAGTTATGGCAGCAAAAATCCCAAATTATGCAAAAAATGTTGGCAGATTTTGAGCAGTGCCCTTGACCTTGACCGCCCCTGACATAGTTGGGCACGACGCGCATGCTTGCCAAAGTGGCGTAACTGGCGCGCACCTGTAGCGTACCAAACGGTTAGCGGCTAACCGCTGCACAGGATTTGCGCCGTTGATTTTTATCTTTTTAATAAAGCGATGATGACTATGCCAACACAATCTAGTAACCCACTTACCCCCATCGCCCAGCAAATTGGCAAGCCCAGTCGTTGGCAGCTGTTATATGATGCCGTCATGATGGTGGCGATTGCCGTTGATTTGCTACTGATGGGGCTTGATGCCTTGCTCATGAGCAGTTTTATGGCAAAAACGGCAAGTTGGCTGGGTGTGTCGGCATGGGTTAGTGGTTATGGGCAACTGTGGCACCCTTGGCTTAAAGTAGTGGGTGGTTTTTTTACCCTGTTTTTGGTGGTAGAGCTGTTGGTACGATGGGGCATTGCGATTGGGCAAAAACGCTATTATCGTTGGTTCTTTTTTCCCTTTATTCATTGGTACGAGGTGTTAGGCTGTGCGCCGCAGTTGCGTGCTTTGCGCCTGCTACGCGCGGCAGTGATTGGCTACCGTTTGCATCAGTTGGGTTATAAAATTTTACCAAAACGCTGGTTGAGTGCCATTACGTTTTATTATGGTGTGGTTATGGAAGAAATTTCAGATCGGGTCATTTTGACAGCGATTGATAATATTCGCGCCGAGATTCGTAATACTGATGGGCATTTGGTACAAACGATCATTGATAATCACCGAGAGGCGCTAGAGATGGCGATTACCGAGGTATTACACCAAGAGTTGACCCCTTTATTACAATCCAAGCCAGACCATTTGCCCGCGTTTGCAAAGCCTCTAGCAGCACAGGTGGGACAAGCCATTCAGCAATCACTGACCCAAACACCCGAGCTACGGCGCACCTTACGTCTGATACCCATTGCAGGGAGTTTGATTGAAAATCAGATGCTAAGCCTTGGGCAGCACATTGGCGAAAACCTCACGTTAAGCCTCACCAAAAACCTGACTCAACCTGAGCAGCTAGATAGGGTTTATACAGAAATTGCCAAAAGTTTGGCACAAATTGACACGACCAGCCCTGCTTTAGAAAAACTTGTTGGTGATATCATTGATGACAGCTTGACCGCCCTCGCCAATCAAGTGCGTATTCAGCAGTGGAAGCATGCGCTAACCCCAACAAATACCTAGGGGCAGTGGTTGTCGTTTTAAATAATACTTGCTAAGATGCAGGGCCAACCGTGCCTGATATAATCTCAGTTTTTTTTGTTAAAAAGGTTTTTCATGACAACCCAACCTGCTGTGCCTGCCCCCACTACCCCATCGTCCACCGCGGATCAAGCGACTGTTCTTTCTACCCCTGCCACTGCAGACCTTACGCCCCAACCGCCTGCTAATCCATCGCAAGTCCCAACCCTTGAAACCACAGCGACCACGTCTATGGCTAGCAGCATCAAACTCACGGGACGCTTACTTAATTTTACCCGTTTGTCTATACAAGGCAATGATGTTGAAAGCATTTTGGCAACCATTGCCCAAAAACTTGGGCGCCAACGTCAGTCGCGATTGCCTGTAGTGGTTAGCTGTCAAGATGCCCTTGACCTTGCCAAACTTTGGGAAGGCTTATGGTCACTAGGGCTGCAGCCCATTGGCATTGTCACAGGCGTGTTAGATGAGCTTGCCGACAGCCTACGTATTGCTATTTTTCCTGCCGATGGTCAGCGCATCGATGGCAAAACGCCACCCAAGCCCGCCGCAGAAGTGACCACGCCTGCTCCTACAACCGCCGCTGCCCAGGCTAACCCTGATGCCAACCCTGCTCCCCAGCCTGTAAACAGTGGAGCCGACCCTACTAGCAAATTGGTGGTCAGCGCTGCCCAAATTGCCTACCCTGAAGGCGATTTGGTGCATCGGCAAATGCTACGCTCGGGGCAAACCATCAACCACGTGGGCGGCAACGTGATTTTGACCAAAGGAATCAACGCAGGCGCAGAAGCCATCACCGATTATAGCCTCCACATATATGGTAAAGCGGAGGGCAGACTGGTGGCTGGCGCAACAGGTGACCCCAATGCCAAGATTTTTTGCTTACGCTTTAATCCCTCATTGGTCTCTGTCGCGGGTACTTACTGCCTAAGAGAAAACATCCCTAGTGAGTTTTTGGACAAAGCCGTACAAGTCACCTATGTCGAAGGACAAGGTTTGGTGTTTGAATGCCTTGAAGGGTAATGTTTTAAAGGATTGCTTTAAAGGATAATGCCTTGAAGAACAATAAGTGTGGGCGGTAACAAACTGCAAGTGTCGTGGCTTTTTAACACCCTCGTTTTACGGTCAATACGTTTCATATTACGCAACACAATTTTTGTGCTAAACTAATTAAATGTATATTTTTGAAATGGATAGCTTTACTGTCACCCAATTAAAGCAGTCATTAACGATTGCTAAGTGCTATGAATAGGAGTGAGCCAAAGTGGCGAAAATCGTTGTTGTAACCTCAGGAAAAGGCGGTGTTGGTAAAACCACAACCAGCGCCTCTTTTGCCACAGGACTGGCATTACGCGGCTACAAAACCGTGGTAATTGACTTTGATGTGGGCTTAAGAAACTTAGATTTAATTATGGGCTGTGAAAACCGCATTGTCTATGACTTTGTTGATGTTATCTCGGGCAATGCTAGACTGTCACAAGCACTGGTTAAAGACAAACAATTGGAAAACTTATTTACCCTGCCTGCTAGTCAAACGCGTGACAAAGATGCACTCACCGATGCAGGCGTGGCAGAGGTGATTCAAGAATTGTCCAAACAATTTGACTACATCGTCTGTGATTCGCCAGCGGGTATCGAACGTGGCGCCCAGCTTGCCATGTACCATGCCGATGAAGCCATCATTGTAACCAACCCAGAAATTTCTTCTGTACGCGACTCTGACCGTATCATTGGTATTCTACAAAGCCGCACCAAAAAAGTTGAAGAAGGGCTTGGAACCGTGCGCGAACACTTGGTCATCAACCGCTACAATGCCGAACGTGCCGAGCGTGGCGAGATGATGGACATCAACAGCATCTCAAACGACATCTTAAAAGTGCCATTACTTGGCGTGATTCCTGAGAGCAATAGCGTGCTTGAGGCGTCCAACCAAGGGGTGCCCGTGGTGCTAGACAAAGAATCAAAAGCGGGGCAAACCTATGATGACATGGTCGCACGTTTTTTGGGTGAAGAACGCCCTTACCGCCATATTGAAGTGAAAAAGAAAAGCTTCTTGCAACGTTGGTTTGGAGGCTAACCGATGAAAAAAGGATTTTGGAGCAGTTTATTTGGGGGCGAGCAAAAATCAAGCAGCGCGAACACTGCCGCGGAACGCCTAAAAGTCATCGTAGCCAGTGATAACCGCCTACACAACCGCCTAACCCCTGAGCGTATCGAAAAAATGAAACGTGAAATTTTGGCAGTAGTCAATACCTACGTGTCTGGCGTACAAATTGATGATGTTAACATTCAGCATCACAATGAGGCTAACATGGAAGTATTAGAGATGAATATCAGCTTGCCTGAAAGTCGCCATTAAATTGACAAACAGCAGGCCCTGCCTTGCTATTGTTACAAACCAACAGGTGGGATAACTTGATTCGAGTTATCCCACCTGCTAGCCCATCAGCTACTACCAAACAAACATCAACGCATACGGCTCAGCAACGCATCTTTTTGAACAAACTGGTGATACAGTGCCCCAACAACATGTAGCCCTGTAAATACCAACAGCAAAGTCCACAATACATCTTTATGCACTTTTTCAAAAAAATCTGCCAAATCACTATTTTCTGCCACAAAAGCAGGGATTTCTACCAATCCAAAAAAGTTGACCCCTTCTGCCGAATACATTGAGGTAAGCCAGCCTGCAATGGGCATGGCAAGCAATAACACATACAGCATCAAATGCGTCAAGTGCGCCATACCTGTTTGCCATTTTGGCATAACAACTGCAGCGGGGGTTTTGGTCACAACCCGATTAATTAGCCGCGCAATCGTCCAAAATAAGACGCTAAGCCCAAAGGCTTTATGCAAATCCAAATAGGTGAAATCTACCGCATCATCATTCAGTTCTATCATCACCCATGTGACCACCAATAATACCAAGCTAACCCAATGAAAAATACGGGCGCTAAGCGACCACTTGTCAGTGCCGTGCGGCTTAATGGGCTGGGGGGTTTCTTGAGAGGCAAAGTATGTCATTGTTATTTTTCCATTTTTTTTATCAGGCTTAATTATTTCATTCAATAAGCACCACCTCACCAAGGTGGCACTATTGCGTTGTTTGTTGCTAGCTATCTAAGTCTACCAACAGATGCGAGAGTTTGTCGAGGTCTGGCACCACGCATAGCTCATCATTGAGTAAAACTGGCTGATATACCAACGCTTTGCTGGTGTTTGCTTCTAGTGGGGTGGCTTGGTCATCCGTGCTAGGCAATAGGGTATCTGCGGCTAAAGCGGGGTACTGCAAGGACAATAGCTCTTGATAGGTAGCATCATCTAGGTCTTTAAGATCGGCAATACGAACCGACTTAAAGGTGACGTCCCCTTGAATTTGTAGCGCTAAACGGTGGATGTCTGTCACGCTTTCTAACACCACTAGATGGGTGGGTGTGGCAGTTTTGGGTAGTAAGTGATAGACACAGACATCTTGTTTTTGCCAAAGATAAGTCCAAATCCGCTCTGAGTAGGCATCTATGGTAAGAATTAGCGCTTTGGGCACAATCCAGTCTGGGGCATTTTGTACGGGGATTTTGGCAATATCTAGTTGACCCGTGGTGATACTAAGCACCCCAACGTTTTCGTCTCGTGTAAAATATTTGGTTGATGTGTTTGCCATAGTACGCTCTTTTTATCAATTTTTTACTGGCAGTTGCGCCATTTTTGGGGGGTTGGAAGGTTGATAACATAGCTGCACTAGCGCCTTGGCTAGTTGCTGTGGGCTGCCTATATATGTTACTTGGTTGCTTGCTATCATATGTTCAGGCTGGCTTGCACAGGTACTACTTTCTGGGCTTTGCGCCCAAATCAAACTGCCGTTGGTTTTGGCAGTCATTGCATTGTCACTGCCATCATTACCCATTCCTGAAAATATGATGGTAATAAGACGACTGCCAAAAGCTTCGCTACAGTTTAGCATGACTTGGCTAATAGGCGGGTTATAAGTCCCTTGCCAAGCCTGCTTTTGCAGTATCACCCGACCATTGGAGTCACAAACGATCTTTTGATGAATGGGCAAAATAAGGCAGCGACCTTGCAATAACTGCTGGGTATTGGTGATAACTTCACACCGCCAAGCATTATGTCGGTTGAGAATTCTGGGCAAGGTATTGAGCATGTCTTGGTTAAAATGCTGCGCTAATAACAGCGACACGGGCAAATCCGCTGGTAGATGGTCTAAAAACTCTTTGACTGCCAAAGGCCCGCCCATAGAGGCGCCTAGCAGTACCACATATCGCCAAGGCCTTAAGAGGTCATCTGTTGATTTGGGTCGCTGTATCAATTCTGGGCGATTGAGGGTGTGCGAGATTTTACGTTTTAGTTGGCGTTGCCATTTGGCATAGAGTAAGCTTTCGTTAATATAAGGGGCAGGCATAAAGCCAATCAACACTGTTTTTTGGTTATCTAGGTTAAGGGTTTGCTCAACTTTTTGGATAATGGCGTAGTCATCTTCTGTGTCCACTAGCCAAATATCTGCTTTTTGTTCAAAATGTTTGGGCATCAGCTGAGAGGCTGCTACACAGTCTACGACATCAAAATTCCATGAGCGGATGGTGTCGCTAAAAGCGAGCCGCTGCTGATTTTGTTCTGCCACGATAAAAAATCGTAGAAACGTTGGATCGTTTGAGGCCATGCCCGTTCTCTACCTTATTTAGTTGAGCCACCTCACGTGGTGGCTCTTTTGTGCTCAGCCCGTTAATTGATTGCTCAATTTGTTTAAGGTAGCAATCAGTGCTTGCTCTTGGAACGGTTTACCCATGTATTCGTTGACGCCAATACTCAAGGCGCGTTCACGGTGTTTTTCGCCCGTGCGCGAGGTAATCATGATAATAGGCACGTGTTTTAGGCGGGTATTATGGCGAACATGGTTTGCCACTTCAAAACCATCCATGCGCGGCATTTCAATATCTAGCACAATGGCGTCTGGGGTCATTTCTTGCAGTTTTTCTAGAGCGTCAATGCCGTCAATTGCTACGTGGGCTTCATAACCGTAACGCTCAACCAGTCTTGAGGTAACTTTTCTCACGGTGACGGAGTCATCCACAATTAGCACCGTAGGCTTACGGGTTTTTTGGATTTTTTGGCTGGCTTTTTGTTGTTCAATTTTGGTGTGACTGACGTTTCTCATCAATGCCACTAAGTCCAAAATTAGTAGTACAGAGCCATCACCCATAATGGTGGCAGCAGAGATGCCAGCAATGTGTGACAGCTGGCGTCCTAAGGGTTTGACGATCACTTCAATACGCGCGCCTGCAATCATGTCCACTTGCAAGGCAAGGCGCTGCCCAAGTTCGGTGCGTACGATAATGACAGGCACACTGCTGTTTTGGTGGGCGACTGCAGCAATAGGATTGCTACCATACAAAATTTGGTTGAGGTAGCGCAGGCGATAGTCTTCGCCGTCAATATTGAGGGTGTGAGCGCCTGTGGCATAAAAGTCTGCCACAGTTTCTACATTGATACGCATGACGCGCTCAATTTGCACCAATGGTACGGCAAAGTATTTGTCCCCTGCTCTTACCATTAAGGCGTCAGATACGGCAACGGTGAGTGGTAAGCGCATGGTAAAACGGGAGCCTTTGCCCACATCAGAGTCAACTAGTACGACCCCACCCAGCTGTTTGACCTCGCTTTGCACGACGTCCATGCCAACACCGCGCCCCGAAATTTGTGACACGGATTTGGCAGTTGATAACCCTGCATTAAAAATATATTGCATGATATCTAGCGGTTTTAAGCTGGTGTCTTTGGCAGAAATGAGTCCTTGTTCAATCGCTTTTTGGCGTACCCCATTCACGTTGATGCCGCGGCCGTCATCGGTAAGATGAATGACGATTTCGCCCCCTTCCCGTTGCACTTCTAAGGTGATTAGACCTGTTCTAGATTTACCATTTTCAATCCGTTCTTGTGATTTTTCAATGCCGTGATCCACCGCATTACGTAGCATATGTTCAAGCGGTGAGGTAATCCGTTCTAAAATATTACGGTCAATTTCGCCTTCGTCATTTAAGATACGCAGCTCTACTGTTTTGCCAAGCTCCGTGGAGGTTTGGCGCACGATACGCTGCAAGCGTGGGGTGATCCGCGAGAACGGTACCGTTCTTGAGTCCATCAAACCTTCTTGTAGATCCGCTTGGGTGCGTGACAGTTGTAAAAGCAGGTTTTCTGTTTCGCGGGTTTTGTCCAGCATGGTGGTTTTGATGTCTAACAAGTCCGAGGCAGACTCTGATAGAGATTTGGAAAGCTGGTTTAAAGAGGAGTATTGGTCCATTTCTAGCGGGTCAAATTCGCTGTCTAGGCGGTGCTCATCGCCAATTTGTGCCAAAATTTGTATTTCAAGTTCGGTTTCCATACGCCGCAATTGGTCTGCTAGACGCTGAACCGTGGCACCCATTTCTTCGATGTTGTGGGTAAGGCTGGTCATGCCCATTTCAATACGCGAGCGGTTGATTGCAGATTCCCCTGATAGGTTAATCATGCGCTCCATGGTGTTGGCGGATATCCGCAGCATTTCAGCGTTGAGGTTATTTTGCTCTTGCTCAATTTCAAAGTTGCCGCCCATTTTCGGCATAATGGTAAGGTCACGCTGCTTTAGGTCAGGGTTGTCTTGTCCAAGGCTACTTTTGTAGATGTCAATTTGTTCAATTTGACTGGCTAATCCCGCTTTGGGTATGTCTGTCAGGCTATCGGGGTCACGGGAAAATTGTTGCAGGGCTTGGATAAAGGCAAACGGGGTTTGCGGATTAAATTTGTTTTCTAACACATAAATAGCGCTGGCTAACCAATCATGACAAGCGGCTAATAAGTTGCCGATCATACGTGTGGCGGGCTTACGCCGACTGCCTAACTCTTCGTAGATGGTTTCCATTTCATGCGATAACGTAGCAATACCTTCTGCGCCAACCATGCGCGCGCCACCTTTAATGGTATGAAGTTCGCGCTGAAGGGCTTGCAACGCGCTGATGTTGCTGTTGTTACTACGAAATTCTTGTAGGTGTTGGCTGCTGCTGTCGATTAGTTCTTTAACTTCTTCAAGATAGACGCTTAAAATATCTTCGTCAGGTTCTTGTCCTTGCCAAGTTTCAAGCCGCCGCTGCTCAAAGTTGTTGATAATTTCTTGAATGTATAGCGGGTCATTGTTGACGGTGGCGGTATCTACTTCATCGGTGGCTGACTGTTTGTTGTCGGTGAGCAGTTCAGGCGCGGCACGCACGATGGCGGGTACAGACAAGCGCAAGTTGGTGGTGGCAAGGTTACCCGCTAAGATGGCGTCGAGTTGCTGTACCAAGTCATCAGCGTAGAAAGCGCGATTTTGTTGTTTGACTTGTTTTTGCTGGGCATCAAGGGTGGCATACACTTTTTGCAAAATTACTGCGGTGTCGGTGTCGCTAGGTAGTTTGCCTTGCTGGATGGCTTGGTAGAGTTGCTCGCCACGCTCGGCAAGTGCCGCAATGCTTCGAATACCTATAAGCTCGGCGCCGCCTTTGAGGGTGTGTAGTTGCAAGCTTAGCACTTGCACGATTTCTTGATTACTTAAGTGATTAAGCCATTGATTAAAACTTTTTTCTATTTCGGGTTTAAGTGCTTGTGTTTCTTCTAGAAATAGCCCTAATAGCTCATCTTCTGCGTGCAGCGTTTCGTAAGTTGTTGCGGCAAGTTCGGCTTGGTACTCTTGGATGGCAAGCAACTGGGCAAGCTCGGTGATTGCGGTTTCTTGAACATTGACTTTTAGCCCCGCTGCAATGGCATCAAACATGTTAATTAATTGGTTGTGCATTGCCATAAATTGATGATAAATCTCTTCATTTTTGGCAAATTGCGGGTATTGGGTGATTTTTTCGCATACTTGTTGTAGCGCGCTGGCAATGGCACTATAACTAAGACCTTGGGTGGCATCTGCCAGTTTTTTGGCCTGCTGGGCAAGTTCAGTGGCGTATTCAACAAGCGGCTGCTCTTCTGCAGCAAAAATTGTTTGGGCGTTCAAATCTGCATCAAGTAGGGTGTCAATATTGAGCGCCATGAGTTGTTCGACACTTAGTTGCGATGCGGCATTTTCGTCTTGCGAGGCATCAAAAGCTGCGCGTACTGCATCAATTTTCGCTTGATGGTCGGTGGCTTGCCCCGCATAGTGGTATTGCTGAAAACCCATAATATAGCTTTGTAGCGTGTGTTTGGCATCTTTTAACACGCTCATTTGAAACGCTGACAACGGGGTTTCTTTGCGTAGCATTTCTCCCAAGGTTTCTTCTAGGGCAGCGCTAAGCGCATAAACTGCTTGAAAATCAATCAGTGCAGCACCGCCACGCAAGGTATGAAAGGCCCGTACGACTTCATCGGTAATATAGACCTCACTATCGCCTTGGTGATGGTTGATAAAATCCTCAATCGTTGCTAATAACTCGTCGGCTTCTTCCAAAAACACTTCGTCTGTGGCATTAACCGCGGGCATTACCTCGGCGCTTTGACTTTGGGTAGTCTCATTTTGGGTCGTTTCATTGTGTAAAGCCGCTGTATCTAGATGCATGTCTAGGTTTGTATCTAGGTTTGTATCTAGCATAGACGATGGCGCGGCTTGGTTGGCGGTGGCGGGTTGTTCCGCCACGATTGGGCTTGCTGATTGGTTTTGTAGGTAAGCATTTCGGGCGGCGATATAGTCAAAACTGTCGCCTTGTTTTTTGCCATAGGCGTCGGCGACCGCTTGCCAAAATTTGATAATATTAGGATATTGTCCAAGATTTTGCGCAAAAATTTCGATGAGTCCATCAAATGTTTTGATGACGTCATTGACCAGCGCCAATATGCCTGCGTTAATGGGTATGGTATGGTCTAATACGCGATTTAGCATATTTTCCACCGCCCAAGCAAGCTCCCCTAATTGGTTGGCGCCCACCATGCGCCCTGAGCCTTTTAGGGTATGAAAACCACGCCGTAATTCTTTTAGGGCGTCAAAATTCTCGGGACTGGTTTGCCACTGCTCATTGATTGGGGTGATATTTTCAATGACTTCATTGGCTTCTTCAATATAAATAGCTTGTATGTCTGGATCAGTGACATTGTCTGCCACGGCAGGAAGGTTATCATACGCGGTTTGTATCGCTTGTGGCAGCGTAGATGCGACTGGCAGCGGCTGGGTGTCGGCAACTTGAGAGACCAAGGTTTCACTGCTGTCACTGTCTTCCTGTTGAGACTGTAAAGGCGTGTCGGCTATGCCAAGCGGTGCTACTGTCGCGTTGTTTTGCATTTTTGCAGCAGATGCCAAATCTTCCTCGGCAGCAGACTCGGGGCTCATAGCCAAACCCATACTCAAGCCTGTATAGCGGGGTAATTGCTGCAATAGGTTATTGGCTTGCACCACCGTGATAGCGGGGTCTATACGCGGTGGGTGTTGGTTGGCAAAATCGTTGACCAGCGTTGGTAGCTGCTGATGGGTATCTTTGATAAACTGCACCAAACTGGCATCGGTAGGCACGGTATGATCTAGCACGCGGTTTAGCATGTTTTCAATCGCCCAGCACATCTCAGCTACTTGGTGCGCGCCCACCATGCGACCCGACCCTTTTAGGGTATGAAAACCGCGGCGTATGTCTTTGAGCGCTAATAGTTCTTGCGGGGCTGCTTCCCATAAAGGAATTTGCGTCGCCATTTGCGCCAACACCTCGTCCGCCTCTTCAATGAAAATCTCACGGATTTCTTCATCCATACTATAGTCATCAGGCTTCAGCGCTTGCCGAGCAGCAACCAAAGCAGCAGAGGGCGGCGGCGCGCCCGTATCTGCAAGGGGGGCAATGGCAGTCTGGTTTTGGACATCAGTAGAAGGGATAGAAGTAGAAAGCATCTCGCTAAAGACAGGTGGCGCAGCTAAGTGCTCGCCCTCATCATCATAAATGAGTGTATCGACCTCAAAGTGCTTTTGCACAGTAGCGGCATCTGGCGCTTGTAATGGGGTTTCAATGATGCGGCTGAGCAATAAAGTAGCACGATTAAGCTGCGTTTGGGTTTGGTCTAACAGTTCATCATTAACCGTTTCGCTAGCAAGATAGTCTAAGAACAGCTCAAAACGCGCAATCATATCGGCAATGGTATTGGTCACCTCCCAGCTCAGCATTTGCACGTTATTTTTTTGAATACGACTAAACAACAAGCGGATTTGCTCAATTAGCTCTTGAGGACGGCTAAAACCTAGTGCGCCAAATACTTGAATCATGGCGACAAAATCGTCGTTAACGGTCAAGTCGTTTAAAGTATGTCTTTGGGTATATTGATTAAAAGACAGCTTAATATTTTCTAGGTGAACACGGGTTTGTCTCACCGCTTCTTTTTGCGGGTCTTTGGCATAAGCAAAACGCACCATGCCAATCTCGCTGGTTAACGTGGCGGCGGTTGACAGCAATTGGCTATACAAATCTTGCAATTGGCGCTCAACCTGCCAGCCTAAGGTGGCGGTCATGCTGTCATCTTGGCTCATCAGTCTAACATCATCAATGATTTGTGCCAGCTGATTGTCATAAAACACCCAACCACGGTTTGAAAAACTGGCTTTGAGGGCTTCTAGCCATGGCAGCACCGTCAGGGGACTTGCTAACTGATAAATGACTTTTTCAAGTTTTGCCAACACCTGCCCAAAAAATGTCTGTGTCTCATGGTCGTGACTAAGATCAAGCTGCTGCAACACGGTTTTGGCAGCCTCGGTTTTGTGGGCAAGCGTAGTTAATTGTAGCAGCACATCCACCGCCAAGCGGGCGCTTGTTTCATCGGGCGTGTCATCGTGTTGAGAGCTGATTAAATCAGCACATGCCGATAAAAAAGCGGCATATTGGTTGGGCGTTGGGTGCTCGTTGAGGAGCAAACTGTGGCACCATACCGCAACCAAGCGCCAAATTTTTCGCCAAATACTGTTAGTCTGGGCACCTGCCAAATAGTCGGCAACTTGACCCAATGTGGTTAAAGGCGCAGCGTTGTTTTGTTGTTGCTGTAGCAGCTGCAAACTGTTATAACGCCACAGTTTTAGCAAATCATCCAAGCGGGTGTCTTGTAAACGGTGCACTAATGAAGGCGCAGGCAGAGATGACAAAAATGCCAAAGTCTGTGTCACTGGTAAATGGGCATCACGCTGGATTCCCAATAAATCTTCAAAATAACCAATCCGATCTACCACCCAATCTTGATGAATTTGTTGTTGCGCTTGGGCTTGTTGTAATTCAAATTGCAGCAACAAAACTGCTTGCGTTAGGTGAGTCAAATAAACCGCAGGTAATTGTTGTTTGTTAATCGCAAGCGCTGCGGTCTCAAGCGTCTTGGCAAGCGTAGACAGCATAGGTTGATTGACCAGTGCCAGCGCCCCTGTAATTTGGTGTAAATGCTGCGCCACCAACTGCCAATCTGGGGTGTTTTGGGTATCGTGCTGCTGTAACAGCTGATTAAGCTCGCCAAATACGTCCTGCAAAACAGGCATCAACCAATCTAAAGCAATTAAATTACGTTGTTTACTCATACCATAATCCTAGGACAACGATTTGTTTAAAATCAGTGGTAAAACTTGTTAAAAATCAGTATCAACAAAAAATTACCACCCTTATTGGCACAATTTTATTATCATATTTTGAAAAAATAGCCTAGCGATACCGCACCTCATCTTATCATAGCATTCAATAACGCCTCTGTGCAGACAATCTCACGCCATGGGCGTTTGACACCGATTATCTAATTGCACAAGCCGTCTAAGCCACAGCGGGGCGGCGCGCTTGCAATAACCATTAATAGTTCCAAGGGGAAGTTTTAGCAAAGTTGGCTCATGAACCATTGTCGTCTGACCCGCCCCTAGCAATAACACCCCATCATCTGCCAAATAACGACTCAAAAAACGCACCACATCTCGCTGCTCAAACTGCCGAAAATAAATCAACACATTTTTGCACATAATCAACTGGCATTGCCCCTTCGCTAGTGGCATTGGCTGCTTTTCATCCACCAAGTTTTTACTAAAATAATGTAACCTTGCTTGCAAATGTGCTGCCAAACCAAACTTACGCTCGTCCATCGGTCGCAGCTGCCCATGATAATTTTGTGGAATAAAATCTCGTTCGCGAATACCATAACAACCTTGCTTTGCACTTGCCAACGCCTGTTGGTGAAAATCTGAGCCATACACCATAAAACGCGTACAATCGCCTAGCATCTCGTGTAGGGTCAAAGCGATAGAAACCGCCTCTTGACCACTTGCACAACCTGCACTCCACGCGTTTAGCGTAGGCAAGGTAAGCGGCAAATGGGCGGTATCGACATTCTCATAAACGTGCTGCTGCCAATGCTGGGCATAGGCTGCCACAAACTCAAAGGTTGGCAAGTGGCGAAAAAACTGGGTGCGCGGTATTAAAATATCATCCAGCAATTGGTGATAAAGTGGCGTATTATCAACCATCTGGCTTAATAATTCGGTGCTTGACAACTGATGAAGGCGTAATTGTCGTTCAATCACCGTTTTTACCCAATGCCACTGCACGCGTGGCAAAATAAACCCGATTTCATACTCGATATACTGTAGCCACAACGCCAATTCATGGTCAGATAGTTGGTACTGCTGCATAAATATGCGAACCTCGGCTTGACTGACAGGGTAATCACTAAATGACACATCATGACAATACGACTATGCGTAATTAACATATCATTGATATAAATTGTTACAATTGATACAAAAAGAAGGGTGGTCAATACCACCCATGGTCGCTGCACACCGCTCACAGTATAGACTAGACAGATTAATGCACCCTAGCATCTATTAAAGCATCCATTAATGCGTCAATGCCTCATCAGGCAGTTTAAAGCCAGAAACAGACTCTTGCAGCGCTGCCGCCATCTCATTGAGCTGCCCAATTGAGCGGGCAGCTGCCATTGTACCTGAGGTGGTTTGTGAGGTAATATCTTGAATAATATTCATGGTATTAGAAATATGACCTGCTGAAGCCGCCTGTTGGCGAGCGGCATTAGAAATACTCTGAATCAACGATGCCAAGCTATTTGAAACGGTTTGCACTTCCTCAAGCGCTTCACCCGCATCTTTTGCCAGTTTGGCACCACGCACTACCTCAGCGGTGGTAGATTCCATAGACATAACTGCTTCATTGGTATCCGCCTGAATGGTTTTGACCAGTGTTTCAATCTGCTTGGTTGCAGTCGCTGAGCGTTCTGCTAGGCGCTGTACCTCATCGGCAACTACCGCAAAGCCGCGACCCGCTTCCCCTGCCATCGATGCCTGAATAGCCGCATTAAGCGCCAAAATATTGGTTTGGTCAGCAATGTCGTTAATGAGTCCAACGATGTCACCAATTTCTTGTGATGATTCGCCCAATCGTTTGATACGCTTAGAGGTTTCTTGAATCTGATCACGAATCGTATTCATCCCATCAATGGTACGTTGAACCACTTCTGCCCCGTTATAGGCAATTGCCACCGAACGGTCGGCAACCGTGGCAGACTCGGCTGCATTAGAGGATACCTGATCAATGGACACCGCCATTTCGTTAATCGCCGCAGAAACCCCTGCAATCTCTTGGGCTTGGCTTTCTGAGGCTTCGGCAAGTTCAACGGCAGTAGACTGGGTTTGGTCTGAGGCGCGTGCCACACGTTCGGCGGTCACGTTAATCGCTGATACCAGCTGGCGTAGTTGGTCAATTGCAAAGTTTACCGAGTCCGCAATTGCCCCTGTAAAATCTTCAGATACCGTGGCATTGACAGTTAAGTCACCCTCCGCCAAGTCGCCTAACTCATCAAGCAAGCGTAAAATTGCCATTTGGTTGCGCTCATTTTCTTCTTGGATTTTTCGCGCGCGCTCGGATTCAACCTCCATTTCGTGACGTTGGCGTAGCGTTTCACGTTCGCCTTCTGCCATTTCTTTTTTGGTCTTTGCGCCAAGTTGTCTGGTTAAAAAATAAATCGCACCCGTCACCCCCACCACAATCATAATCACGGGTAGCCAAATAATCGTGACACCATTAGCCGCAAACGCGCTATCGCTCATAATTGTTAGTAGATGATACAAAAGATAAATGAAGGCAACTAAAGCAACAATCGCACTGATAATTGCCCAGCTCATCCATTTATTTGTCCCATCATTACCTCCACGGTAATTACTGGCAGCAGAGGCGGCAGTGACAGGGGAATTTGTATTGGTACTTACGGTAGAAGTTTTAGTATCCATGATACGGTAATCCCTCAACATAACAATTTAGTAGATAAAAAATAAAATTTATAAAGCGGCTTCTAAATAACGGCTGTCTTCTGCCAATAAACTTGGCATAAACACATACCAGACTTGCTCATTTTTTCTAAAACGCCCGTGGGTATAGAGCGCTAATGGTGAATCACTGGGCATGGCAATTGGCTCATATTGCCGTTCACCAAAGGTTTGAATACCCTGCACCCCATCAACTTGAAGACCACTAAAAATTTTTGGCTGGTCAATGACCAAAATTTTTTGATTATTGGTATAAATATTGGTGGCTACTGTTTTTAGCCCCAAAAAATTGGACAAATTGGTGATGGGTAACAACCGTCCTCGCACGTTGGCAATGCCTAATAACCAAGGCTTGGACAAGGGTACAGGGGTGTAAGGCGGTATGGATAATACCTCTGCCACATCGCCTAGCGGTGCCACTAAGTTAAATTCCCCAAGCGAAAACGCCACCCCTAACCACTGAGTTGTTTGGTTAAAGTGGGTACCCTTTTGCCGTTTAATGCCACGGTCTGCCAGACGTAGAAGCTCAATAAAGCCATTCGAGGACACAGCACTTACTCCATGATGGTGCGAATAAGATGAATCAATGCGTCTTCTGTCACAGGTTTGGTTAAATAGTCTTTAGCGCCCTGACGCTTGCCCCACACGCGGTCTGTTTCTTGGTTTTTGGTACTAATAATGACCACAGGAATATGACTGGTTTTTGGGTCACGGGTAATTTTTCGTGTCGCCTGAAAGCCGTTCATTTCGGGCATCACCACATCCATGAGAATCACGTCAGGCAGCTGCTCATTGGCTTTTTGAATGCCCTCTTCGCCTGTGTGTGCCTCAATCACCTCATGGTGATGACGGCTTAGAATGTCACGAAATTTTGCCATTTCTGACGGCGAGTCATCAACTACCAAAATTTTTGCCATAATACGACCCTTCTAATACTGATTGATTAAGTAAAAACCTTCTATGTGCTTATTATAAACCATGCGCATGCGACATTTTTTGGGCATACTCACCATGGCGGCAACACTAGACAATTACTGGCTAATCCAATACGTACAGTCAATAAGATACTGGCTGACGCCACGTTAAGATGCTGGGCGATAACGCTCAATGGCATCAAATAATTCTTCTTTGCTAAATGGTTTGGTCAAATATTCATCTGAGCCCACAATGCGCCCGCGCGCCTTGTCAAATAGACCATCTTTTGATGACAGCATGATGACGGGTTTGGCTGAAAATTCTGCATTATTTTTGATCAGTGAGCAGGTTTGATAGCCATCTAATCTTGGCATCATGATATCAACAAAAATCACGTCGGGGTTAGAGTCCGCAATTTTTGCTAATGCATCAAAACCATCAACTGCTGTAATAACTTCGCAGCCTGCTTTGGTGAGCAGCGTTTCAGTCGTACGACGAATGGTTTTTGAATCGTCAATGATCATGACTTTTAGACCTTGAAAATCTGCATCCATAATAATTTCCTAATTTTTGTTACAATACGCTGAAATACCAATAGAAAAACCACGAGTATTCATTGATTATGGGTTAATGCTACTCTGCCACCACTGCCTAGATTATGCCATCTTATTTTTGGGGTGACCAGTGTTAATTATTGATATTCTACCACTTTACTTAGAAACTTTTGCTGGCTTTAACGCTGTTTTTAGACAAAAAAATAAAAATACGCGCTATCATGGCTGGGTTTGCGGCACACTATCCCACTTTTTTGACAAAAAACAGTGATTATTTGTGGTGTCAGTATGGTTTTTTTGGGGCAACCATGTTGGCTTAGCGCCTGCTACTGCATAACACGACAGCCACTGAAAAAACGATAACTTATAGTACAATAGGCATCACATTGGGCAAATCGCCTTTGAGTCATTAGACCATATGATATTGATTAAAATAATGGATTAATCATGAATTTTGAACAGGTTAAGGCGGCAACTATGCCAAATAAATTATTTTTGACCCCCACTATTTTTGTAGGATGTGTAATAACTGCCATAGCATTGTTGCAAAGCGGCTGTCAAAAAAAAACCGATACCACCTCAAACCAAGAGACGACCCATACTAACAGCCCCAAGGTTGCGGCATCTGCCACTGTGGCCTCTGATGAAATTCAGCTGCTATCAAGCGATGTGATCACGGTTAAAGCTGAACAATTTCAGCCAAGCGTCAAGGTGACGGGCACCTTGCAGCCCTCAGAGCATACGGCAGTACAGTCCACTGTCAATGCCCAAGTGCAGCAAGTGCTTGCCGATGTTGGTAAAGCCGTGGCAAAGGGTGAACCACTGGTGCGCCTAGATATCACCGATAGCAAAAACCAGCTAGCCCAAGCCCAAGCCGATGTTGCTGCCGCCCAAGCGCAATTGATTGTGGCAAACAAGCTAGCACAGCGCAATAAAATTTTGCTAGATCAAGGGTTTGTCTCACAAATTGAGTACGAGCGCAGTATGGCAGACGCCATTGCCCAGCGTGAGTCTATCAACGCCAAACAAGCCAAGCTTAATAGCGCCAAAAAAATGTATGGTGATACCACCCTCTACGCCCCAACCACAGGCATTATTAGTAGCCGTAGTGTCAATGTGGGGCAAGTGGTCGCCCCCAATCAGCCACTTATGGAAATTATTGACCCAAACAAGCTTGAATTTGCTGCCAATGTGCCAAGTGAAGCGCAAACCGCGCTAAAAATCGGGCAAAATGTGCCGTTTGATATTGGTAATATAGGGGGTGATAGCGGCACAGACAACCAACACCAACCCTTTAAATTTATGGGACAAATTAGCCGCATCTCGCCACAAGTAGATGCCGCCACCCGCCAATTGACCATTTATGTGACAGTCAAACCCAGTCAAAACAATCGGCAACTGCGTGCAGGCATGTATGCCACAGGACAACTTGATTATGGTCAAGCCCAAGTGGGCGTCTTGGTGCCAATGTCGGCGGTGATCCTAGATATGCCCGCCTCGCCTGCCACCGCTGCCAAAACACCTGCACCTTCAGCGTTACCAACAGCAACGGTTTTACTGATTGATGAGCAACAATTGATTCAAAAACAAGCCGTTCAAATTATCAAACGCTATGATAACACCAGCCAATATTTATTAGCGGGTATCAAAGAAGGCACCACGGTAATCACCGCGCATCTTAATAACCAAGATGTGGGTAAAAAAGTACGCTTTAAATAACGCCAAACTTCATTTTGGGGTTGGTTGTATGGGTTTGATGTAATGCCAAGCCTAGCGCTTACCTTGCTTTGCTTAATTGTCATGTTAACTGTCATTTTTTGAGTATGTTAGGAATTTTCCCATGTGGCTAACCCGCGTTAGTATCAACAATCCTGTCTTTGCAACCATGCTGATGCTTGCGCTTATGGTCATTGGTCTGTTAGCCACCTCGCGCATGAAGGTGGAAGAATTTCCCGATATTGAGTTTCCGTTTGTGGTTGTAAGCACGGTATATAGTGGGGCTTCACCTGAGGTTATTGAAACCGATATCACCAAAAAAATTGAAGACCAAGTCAACACCATTGCTGGGGTCAAAGAAGTCACCTCTATCTCACAGCAAGGTCTATCGCAGGTGATTGTGCAATTTGACCTAAATATCTCCTCGGATGTTGCCGCACAAAACGTGCGCGACAAATTGGCGCTGGTTACCCCAACTTTGCGAGATGAGGTACAAGACCCTATCGTTGCCCAATATAACCCTGCCGATGCCCCCGTCATGTCGGTGACCTTTAAAAGTAATCAGATGTCATTACGGGATTTATCCACCCACCTTGATAACACGGTCAAAAAACAGCTGCAGACGGTGACAGGCGTGGGGCGTGTGGATATGTTAGGCAATCGGCAGCGCCAAATTCGCGTGGTGCTAAACCCTGCACAAATGAACGCTTACCACGTTTCGGTCAATCAAATTAGCAATGCTTTGCGTGCCGAAAATGTCGAATTACCCGTTGGCACCATCAACCACCAAAACCAAGAAATGGTAATTCAAGTCAATGGCTTGGTCGCCACACCCAACGAGTTTAACCAAATTATTGTTGCCCAAAACCGTGGCGCCAATGGCTTGAGCGTGCCTGTGTACTTGTCACAAGTCGCGCAAGTGGTTGATGACCAAGCCGAGCCTGAATCCGCGTCCCTACAAAATGGCGAGCCTGCCGTGGCAATGGATATCATCAAAACCTCCGATGCCAATGTGATTGATGTGGTGGATAATACCCAAAAGCGGCTCCAAGAGATTCAGGCCACTTTACCTGCGGGCGTCACCATGACGGTGGTAACAGATAGCTCAAAAAGTATCCGCGGCTCACTCAATAACGTGGTTCGCACGCTGATTGAAGGGGCTATTTTAGCGGTGTTTATTGTTTGGCTGTTTTTGGGTTCATGGCGCTCTACTATTATTACGGGGTTGACGCTACCAATTTCGCTACTGGGTACCCTTGCCGCTATTTGGGTGTTTGGTTTTTCCATCAATATGATGACGCTACTTGCCCTTGCGCTTTGTATTGGGCTACTTATTGATGATGCTATTGTGGTGCGAGAAAACATTGTGCGCCATGTGGCGATGGGCAAACATCACCGACAAGCGGCATTGGAGGGCACCAAAGAGATTGGGCTTGCGGTACTTGCCACCACTTTGGTAATTGTGGCGGTGTTTTTGCCTGTGGCCTTTATGGGCGGGATTATTGGGCGGTTTTTTTATCAATTTGGGGTAACGGTATCTACCGCTGTTTTGCTATCGCTGTTTGTCAGTTTTACCCTTGATCCGATGCTATCGTCTATTTGGTCAGACCCAGAAGCCGCGCACCAGCACGATCGACTCAACGAGCGGGTGGCATTTCGTCGTCGCCCGATTGCGTGGGTACTAGACGGTTTTCAGCGCTTACTTAATCGTATCACACAGCTATATGGACATATTTTGGCTTGGAGCTTGCGTCACCGTTTGATTACCCTGCTCATTGCGATGGGTTCACTGGTTGCCGCTTTTTTTGCCGTGGGTTTGGTGGGAAAAGAGTTTGTCCCACAAGCGGATTTAAATGAAATCAAAGTCAAATTTGAAACCCCTGTTAATGCCAATCTAGACTACACCCAGCAAAAAGCCGCACAGGTCAATGCGGTATTACAAAGCTTTCCTGAAGTTACCCATACCTACGCCACAATCAACGCGCTTGCTTATAGCGGCAAAAATCGGGTACAAATTAATGTTTCTTTGGTACCAAAAGACCAGCGTAGCCGCGGCTTGACCGCATTAAACCGCGCCATGCGTGAGCAGTTGCAGGGCATTGGTGGTATTCAAGTGACGTCGGTGGCATCTGCATCGGCTGCGGTAAGCGGCGGATTAAAGCCAATTATGGTCTCTATTAAAGGCAATGATTTGGCTGAGCTGCAGCGCCTTTCCAACGAATTTATGCAAAAACTCACTAAGGTTGACGGGCTAGTGGATTTGGAAAGCACCTTAAAACAGCCAAAATCTATGGTGGCAGTGCACATTAACCGAGAAGCCGCCAATGATGCAGGGCTTTCTATTGGGCAGATTGGGCAAGCGCTACGCCCACTGCTAGCAGGCGATAATGTCACCACGTTTAAAGATGCCAACGGCAATAATATTGATGTGAATGTCCGCCTCAATGATAGCGACCGCCAAACGGTATCACAGCTTCAAGCCATGTACTTGTCTTCTAATAAAGTTGGACAAGATGGGCAACCATTGTTGATACCCCTATCCCAAGTGGCAAATTTTAGTGAAACATTGGGCGCACCGCAGATTAATCGGCGCTCGCTGTTTCGAGAAGTGGTGGTACAAGCCAATACCGATGGCAGACCTGCAGGTGACATTGGGGTGGATATTGCCAAAATTCAAAATGAGATGACGCTACCAGCGGGTTATAGTTTTGAGGTGCAAGGCGCCAATAAAGACATGGCAGAATCGATCGGCTATGCCACCACCGCACTTGCGCTTGCCATTGTCTTCATTTATATGCTGTTAGGCTCGCAGTTTAATAGTTTTTTATACCCTGTGGCTATCATGGCATCGCTACCGCTATCATTAATTGGGGTGTTTTTTGCCTTATTTTTCTTTGGTTCTAGCCTCAATATTTTTTCTATTATTGGGATTATTATGTTGATGGGGTTGGTGTGCAAAAATGCGATTTTACTCATTGATTTTATTAAAGAGGCGTTGGCGCAAGGTCATAGCCGCACCGAGTCTATCATGCAGGCTGGGCAAACGCGGCTACGTCCTATCTTGATGACCACTGCCGCTATGGTGATGGGCATGGTGCCCCTTGCGCTTGGTATTGGTGAAGGGGCAGAGCAGCAAGCGCCGATGGCTCACGCCATTATTGGCGGCGTGATTACCTCTACCTTACTAACATTGATTGTGGTGCCTGTGATTTATACCTACCTCGATGACGCCAAGCAGCTTTTTTTTGGGCTATGGCGCAAATAATGTAACCCAAGTAGACCAGTGGCTTGACGCACTGCCCAGCCGCTTTTGCCCATGATACGTTGGGTAATACTGGATGTTAGGTAATAATTCATTACATTTTTATACCATTGAAAGAAACTTAAGTATGAGTTTTGCATTACAATTTTGGGGGGAAGTCTCGTTGTGGGCATGTTGTCTACCCGCTTTTGGCAAACAGTTTGGCAAATAATCTTAGAACAAACGGATTGATAACCCTATCGCATGATGGGCATATTGATTTATGATAGGGTAGTTAGCCACCGATACAGCATTATTTTTAAATTTTTGGAGCAGATAATGGAAGATAATAACAACAGTGCCACGAAACATATTTTATTGATTGAAGATGACCCTGATTTGGCGGATCTCATCAGTGAGTATTTGGGCATGAATTATTATGAAGTGCACCATGCCCCCACTGCCACACAAGGGCTGGAGTTTTTGATGCACCCTGCCAAGCCAGTTGACTTGGTGATTTTGGATTTAATGCTGCCAGATATGGATGGCATGCAGGTATGCCAGCGCATTCGCCAACACAAAGATAGCCGCTTGGCACAAACACCCATTATCATGTTGACCGCCAAAGGCGATACCACCGACCGCGTATTGGGACTTGAGATGGGTGCGGATGATTATATTGCCAAACCTTTTGAACCGCGCGAACTCTTGGCGCGTATTCGTGCCGTGCTACGCCGTCATGATTTGCCCCTGCACCAGCAAAAAGAAGACAATTTGGTGTTTGGGCGCCTAAAAGTTTTTCCCGATAGCCATGAAGTGACTATTGACGATGAAGCGGTGCGCTTGACCACGCACCAATTTCAGCTACTCCATTACTTTGCCACGCACTCTGGCAAAGTGTTAAGCCGTGAGCAGCTGTGGCATGCCATGCCAAATGATGACAGCAGTGACAATATTGACCGCGCGATTGATGTACATATTTCACGGTTACGGGCGCTAATTGAAGACAACCCGCGCCAGCCAAAACGCATCATCACGGTGCGTGGGGTGGGTTATCAATTTGCCACTGACCAAGTATAATACGGGCTATCATCATTGCCCTATGGGTATTTTTGCCAAGTAACTGTTATGTGCCTGCTTGATTGTCAATCGTCAGCTTTTTGGTAGCAGGTACCTAATCAGTCATGGCGTCATTGGTATTTGGATTATGTGTGCAGCATCGTGGCATAAAATTTAATAGTGTGTTTAGCAAGTTATTTGCAAGTGTGATGGTCGCGCTCTTGCTGTTTGCGTTTGCCATGGTGATTTTGAGCCATTTGGTGCATGATACTTCTGCCAATACGCGCCATCAAATTATCGCAAGCCAAGTTACCCAGCAGCTAGACCCGCTACTATTAGAGCTACGCGACGCCCAAAACCAACACAAAAACCTTGAAACCCGCTATCTGTTGGCATTGGTGCGGCGTAGTTTTAATGTTTATAGCGACTCACTCAATGCCAAGTTTGGATTGTATGATAGCAAGACGGGTGACGCTATTATTATGATGCGTGGTTTGCCAGCAACGCTGCCGCCCACACCGCCTTTTTTTGCGTCACTTTTTCCGCGGGATGATCCCAAACACCCAACCGAAATTCAAATTAATAGCCAATCAGGTTACGTGATTTTATACCAGTCCAAAATCAGCAGCCGCCCACCTATTTCCCCTGCCATCAACCTACTGACAGGTACGCTATTGCTGCTACTTATTATGTCAGGCATGCTATGGCTGATTGCTCGTACCATGACTTGGCGTATCAATCAGCTCAGTCGGCAAATCACCCAGCTGGGTGATGGGGATTTTTCTGCCCGTGTCACCCCTGTGGGCAATGATGAGATTACTATTTTAGCGCGCGGGTTTAACCAAACGGCAGAACGCATTGAAACCCTCATGAATGCCAATAAACTGTTACTGGCACATGCCTCCCATGAGATACGCACACCCATTACCCGCATCCGTTTGCAAGTTGAAATGATGACCATGCTGGCAAACCAATGTGATAAAACTATACAAGACAAACTCCAAAAACGTGCCGATGCCATCAACCGTGACCTAACAGGACTCAATGACTTGGTAGAAAGTATTTTGCTGGTAAGCCGTATGGACGCAGGGCATGCGATAGAAAAAGTTGAAAATGTTGATTTGTATGATCTGATAAAAGGAGAAGTGCAACATTATCAAGACGCGACCTTTGAAGGCGCTCACTTTGTGATTCAAGGGCAGGAAAAGTTACTGACCCATCTTGTACGCAACTTGTTGGATAATGCGCATTTACATGGTATCCCACCAGTGGCAGTGCAATTGTATGCCATTGATGATAACGGGCAAAAACTAAACTTACCATCAACCGATGCTGCTACTATTTTGAACACCTTAGAAAATCATATACAGTCACCCGAACCCACATTGTCAGAAACTATACGATCTGCAGATAATCCGTCAACCTCCACTAGTTTGGCAAAAGAGAATCTACCAAATCCAAAAACCAAATCTAAAAACTTGTTATTCACGCGCAAGAAAAACGAAGTCACTAGCACTCCCGACTACCAGCATATCTGCATCGCTGTCATTGACCAAGGCAAAGGCATCCCAGTTGAAAGACGCCAAGAAATTTTTAGCCCATTCGTACGCTTGCAGCAAGACAAAAAAGGCTCAGGTCTAGGGTTATCTTTGGTCGCCCAAATCGTCAAAGCCCACCGTGGCACAATAATCACTGACACATTAGACGGGCAGACGCGGTTTTTGGTGACCTTACCTGTTCAGCCCATACCTTGATATTTTGTCCCCCAGTTTGTCGGCAAACTGGGTTTTTGCTCATCCCCGTGCGGCATATGTTCGGGTTATCCTTAATTGGGCGTTCCGCATTTATTTGTTAAAGAGGCTAAACGCGTGCGCTTAGCTGTGTTAAAATTACCGTCTTTTAACCACAGCAAAATTTTTATTTATCATGATAATCCTTGATAACGTTACAAAACGCTTTGTCACCCAAGATGGCACGGGGTTTACCGCCGTTGAGCCCACCTCACTTTGCATTGAAGCAGGCGAGATTTTTGGCTTGATGGGCTATTCTGGCGCGGGTAAATCTACCCTGCTGCGCCTCATGAATCTGCTTGAGCGCCCAGATAGCGGCACGGTCACCATTGACGGCAAAGAACTCACCTCTTTATCCAATCACGATTTGCGCCATGCACGGCAAAATATCGGCATGATTTTTCAACAATTTAACCTGATGGCAAACCGCACCGTGGCTCAAAATGTCGCTTTTGCCCTTGAAGTGGCAGGTTGGCAAAACGCGGATATCGCGCCTCGCGTCATGGAGTGCCTTGAAATTGTGGACTTAGCCAATCGCGCTCATCACTACCCTGCCCAGCTCTCAGGCGGACAAAAACAGCGGGCAGGCATCGCGCGCGCCCTCGCCCCTCGCCCGCACGTGATGCTAGCCGATGAGCCTACCTCAGCGCTTGACCCTGCTACCACCAAATCAGTTTTGGCATGTCTTAAAGACATCAATCAAAAATTTAACGTCACCATCGTGATTGTCACCCATGAAATGTCTGTCATTCGTAAATTGTGTCACCGTGTGGCGCTGCTTGATAAGGGACAACTACTTGAGGTCGCCAATGTTGAAAACGGGGCTATCCACGCCGCTACACCGATTGGGCAATTACTGATTAACGATGATTAATGTTTAACAATTTTTTAGCGAATGGCTAGGATTAGGTAACTTCATGGCAGACACATCAATTTGGCAAAGCGCGTTTGACAACCTATGGGGCATGCGTGATGAAATTTGGCAAGCATTTTTTGATACCTTAATTATGGTGGGTTTATCAACCACAGCTGCCGTCATATTTGGGACGCTGCTTGGCGTGGCACTTTTTATGACCAGTAAAAATCAACTGGCAGACAATTCATCACTGTATGCAGGCTTGGGCAATTTTACCAATCTCATGCGCGCTTTTCCGTTTGTGATTTTAATGATTGTCATTCTTCCTGTGACTAGGGTCGTCGTGGGTACGACCATTGGGCCTATAGCCGCCTCATTGGCGCTGGGTTTGGCAGGGATTTTTTATTTTGCCCGTTTGGTAGAACAAAACTTGCGGGATGTGCCACGCGGTATTATTGAGGCAGCCCTCTCTATGGGGGCTAGTACGTGGACGATTATTAGTAAGGTGCTGTTGGTGGAGGCGCGTTCTAGTCTCATTTTAAGCACCACCACGTTGATGATTAGCTTGCTATCATATAGCGCCGCAGCAGGTATGATTGGCGGGGGCGGTCTGGGGGACTTGGCAATTCGTTATGGTTATAACCGCTACCAAAATGACGTCATGATTTTTATGGTGGTATTGTTGGTGATTATGGTCATTATAATCCAATCTGTGGGTAATCTATTGGCGCATAAACTGGACAAGCGCTAGGCACTACGCTTGATCGCAGCGGAATGGTTTGGCTAACGTTAGCCAATTTGTAGGAAATATGAATTAATTTCATATTTATAGTTGAACTCTCTATAACATTTTTTTGGTGGTTATGTTAATTTAGCTTGGTTATTTTTTAATTTTTTTGGAGTGACCCTATGAAAACTTTGACCTTATCTAGCCATGTTGCCCAGCTACTTGCCACCGTTGGTATTGCAGGTATCGCGTTAGTTGGCTGCACAAAACCTGAGCAAAAAACACAAACCAGCGCGCAAGCCGCTACGGCAAGCAGTAGCGCAAGTACCACGGTATCAGCCAGTACGCCACAGAGCGCTGCCACAGGCATTGATCCAAACAAAGCCGAGATTGTCATTGGTACCACGGTGGGTGATTTTGGCGATATGGTCAAAAACTCGGTCAAACCACAGCTTGAGCAGCAAGGTTACCAAGTTAAATTAGTTGAATTTTCTGACTATATTCGCCCTAACAAAGCCTTGGCAGATGGTGACATTGATATCAATGTGTTTCAGCATAAGCCTTATTTAGATACCTTCAAAAAAGAAAATAACCTAGACATCGTAGAGGCCTTCCAAGTACCCACCGCCCCACTTGGGCTCTACGCAGGTAAAGTTGCCGACCTAAAACAAGTCAAAGACGGGGCAACCGTTGCCGCGCCCAATGATCCTAGCAATTTTGCCCGTGCCCTTGTGATGCTTAACGAGCTTGGCTGGGTCACACTCAAAGCCAATATTGATCCACTCACTGCCTCAAAAAATGACATTGCCCAAAACCCCAAAAACATCAAATTGGTAGAACTTGAAGCCGCACAGCTGCCACGGGCACGCTCGGATGTAGACTTTGCGGTGATTAATGGCAACTATGCCACCAGCTCAGGCATGAAACTAACCGAAGCGTTGTTCCAAGAGCCAAGCTATGCGTACGTCAACTGGTCTGCCATCCGTAGCAAAGATAAAGACGCTAAATGGGTCAAAGACGTCACCAACGCCTATAACTCAGACGCGTTTAAGCAGTACGCCCACAAAACCTTTCCAGGTTACAAATACCCCGCCATTTGGGGCGAATCTAACGCCGCGGCTGCCAGCACGACGGCATCTGCCGCCAAATAACTTTATTAACTTTATTGGGTGCAACAAAAAAGGAAGCCTTGTGCTTCCTTTTTTGTCATAAACGTTGGGTGCTATACCAGAATTACTTTTTAACAGCGCCTTTGGGTAGGGTGGATTTTGCACTGTATAACATCATACTTGCTATAAGTGCCTAGGGCACCCCTACTTGTTTTTGGGTTTAGTCTTAGTTTGAAAACAGCTTGTCTTCGATGTTGCGGCGCATCTTTTGTCCTGCTTTGAAGGTGACCACACGGCGGGCGGTAACGTGTACCATTTCGCCTGTTTTTGGGTTGCGTCCTGGGCGCTGGCTTTTGTGTTTAATTTCAAAGTTGCCAAAGCCCGATAGCTTTACCAAATGACCTTGGGTAAGACTGTCTGAAAGCTGGCTAAAAAAGCTTTCTACAAATACTCGACTATCTTGGCGCGTCATGCCTAAGTTTTCCATCAAGTGATTAATCATTTCTGATTTGGTCAATGTCTTACCTTCTAATTGCATGCTCATTTTCACTACCCCAAACAATATAATTTTGTTATTTTAGCCATTTTGTCGAACAGAGTCGATACAATTATGACGTTAGCCAGCAAAATATGCGCCTTGTGTGTCGCCCTCAGATGTGCTACGGGGGATTACACTCGTAAAGCTGCGTTAAATTGTTGATGAAGTGTACCTAATACCGTATCCATTTGCTGACTAACGCGCTCATCAGATAAGGTGGCTTCGACATCCTGCCATATCAGCGCAAAGGCGAGTGATTGTTGGTTTTCTGGCAAATTGCTACCTGCATAGACATCAAACAACCAAGTATCTTGTAATAACGCACCGCCCACTTGTTTGATGGTGTCAATCATCGCTTGCACTTCAACTGACTGGGCTACTACCACCGCAATATCACGGCGCACTTGTGGGAATTTGCTTGGCGCGGCAATGGCAACAAGGGGCTGGTGCATCTCAATGACGGTTTGCAAGTCAAGCTCAGCCACCCAAGTGGTGGGCAAATCCAGCACTTTTGTGATTTGGGGGTGCAGCTGCCCTAGCCAGCCAATGCGTTTGCCTGCATACCATATATCCGCGCTTTGCCCTGGGTGCAAAAATGGCTGCGTGCTGCGTTGGTAGCTGATGCTTGATATCACCGCGCGCGGTAGCACCGACTGAACGTCATGTTTTAGGTCATAAAAATCCATCACACGGCTGTCATGGTGCTGCTCGGGGCTGACGCTGCCCACTGCCACCATTGCCAATGTCTCAATTTGTTGCAGGCTTGCGATAGCGCTGCCATCAAAGCGTAACCCTGTCTCAAACAGACGCACACGGGTTTGCTGGCGATTGAGGTTGTACTGCACGCACGGCAGCAAACTTGATAGCAAGGTGCGGCGCATCACCGCCAAATCACTGGAGATAGGATTGGCAAGGGCGAGAGGCTCTGCAAAATGACTACCGTCAAACAACGCTTCTACTTTGGCATCGCTAAAGCTAAAACTCACCGCCTCAAAATAGCCTTGATTGACCAATGCCATTTTTAGGTTGTGCAAATCGTTTTGGCGTTTATTGTCAAACAAATTGCTGGTAAAAGCAGGCAGCTGGTTGGCGATGTTATTATAGCCATAAATCCGAGCAATCTCTTCCACCAAATCCTCAGGCAAGCTGATATCAAAACGGTGGCTTGGCGGCGTGGCGACCAGATTTTCGCCTTGTACCTCGGTGCTGATTTGTAGGCTATTTAAAATATCAACGGCTGTTTGGGTGGCAATGGCGGCACCTAGTAATTTATTGATAATGGCAATTGGCAATGTCACCGCCTCACGGCTGGGCAGTGCGCTCAGCGTTTCAGCCAAGGTGATTTGACCAACTTTACCACCACCTAGGGTGTGTAGTAGATTGACCGCACGGTCTAGGGCAAGCTTGGGCAACTCAAAATCCACCCCGCGCTCAAAACGCTGTGACGCATCGGTATGTAAGCCAAAACGGCGCGCTCTGCCTGCAATCACAAGCTGCTCAAAAAATGCGCTTTCAATCACCACTTTGGTGGTGCTATCGGTGACCGCCGTGCGAAGTCCCCCCATGATGCCTGCAAGGGCAATCACGCCTTGCTCATCGGCAATGACCAACTCATCGCCTTGTAGGGTAATAGTTTGCTCATTTAACAGCTCAAGGGTTTCACCTTGTTTGGCATGGCGCACGACAATGCTACCTACCAATTTGTCGGCATCAAAGGCGTGTAACGGCTGACCAAGCTCAAGCAGTACATAGTTGGTGACATCAACCAGCAAATTACGCGGTTTGACACCCGATGCATTGAGCGCTTGTTTTATCCACTTTGGAGAGGGTGTAGTACCCGTCAAGCCTGTCACGACTTGGGCAAAATAACGCGGACAGTCTGTGGTCTCTACACTCACCGCTTGGCTGTCATTTTCGCTCACAGCGGCGGTGATATTGTCAAAGGGCAGTTCAAACGCTAGATTATTGAGCACTGCAAGCTCACGGGCAATCCCACGCACGCTAAAGCAGTCACCGCGGTTTGGGGTGATGGAGATATCTAAAACATGGTTATCAAGACCCAAATAGTTACGGATATCCATGCCAATTGGGGCATCGTGTGGCAACAACAGTAAGCCATCCACCCCATCATCGCAGTCAATCTCACTACCACCACACAGCATACCGTGTGACTCCACGCCGCGCAGTTTGCCTTTTTTGATTTTGAAGGGTTCATCGCCTTGTGCAGGGGGTAATTTTGCGCCCACCAGTGCCACAGGCACACGCACGCCAACCGCGACATTGGGTGCACCGC
>CALAPG010000041.1 GCA_937889485.1 uncultured Moraxella sp.
GTGCGTGAGGCGTCTATTTTGTTGGTGTTGGCGTTTGGTTTATTGTGGTTGGGTCTATATCCACAGTCTTTCTTAGATACATCAGATCATAGTATGCAATGGATTAATCAGGCTTATCATATGAAAAGTGTGGCGCCAGTTACCCAAGAGCCATTTGCTTATATGGAGGTAAAATAGATGAATCCTATTGTTCCTTTTGATAGTAGTGCGCTCATGCCATTGATGCCGATGCTAATACTGTCTGTTACAATGATTGTGGTAATGATTGCCATTGCCATGAGACGTTCCAATGTTATTGCTGGCACAATTAGTGTGATTGGTTTGAATACTGCACTGGGTGTACTCCTTGTGCAGTTGCTGGGGGCAAGTCCGACTAGCTTGCTGCATGGTATCTACGGAGCTTTTAGTCCCTCTCAAGGTTTGGTTTCTTCCTTGTTTGTGGTAGATAGTTTTGCGCAATTTAATATGGTCATTGTATTGGTGTGTGCGTTGGCATGCTTTACTTTGGCATATGGCTATATTGAAGGTTTGCGTGATCATAAAGAAGAGCTGTATTTGTTGATGCTAATCTCAACGCTAGGCGCTTTGTTTATGGTGTGTAGTGACCACTTGGCATCTTTCTTTCTTAGCCTTGAGTTATTGTCTGTACCCATGTATGGTATGCTTGCATATACATATGCGCGTGGTAAGTCGCTAGAAGCAGGTTTTAAATATTTGCTATTGTCTGCCACTGCGTCTGCCACTATGTTGATGGGGATGGCACTAATTTATGCGATGACAGGTAGTTTGTCATTCCGCCAAATTGGTATGGCGGTGGTTACTGCGCTGCAAGGTGGCATGATGTTGCCTACGTTGGTAGTAGGTGCGGCTCTGATTGTGTTTGGTGTGGCATTTAAATTGTCTGCCGTGCCATTTCATACTTGGACACCAGATGTCTATCAAGGTGCGCCTGCCCCTGTTTCTACATTTTTGGGTAGTGTGGCAAAAGTGGCGATGATGGCGCTTGGTTTGCGCTTTTTATTGACATCCGCTACATTGGCACTGCCATCCATTAATACGCTGATTGTGGTTATTGCAAGCTTATCAATGATTGTGGGTAACGTGCTAGCGCTACGCCAACAAAATGTAAAACGCCTATTGGCTTATTCTTCTATTGCTCATATTGGTTATGTATTAGCGGTGATTAGTGCCGTTAAAGTTGAGGCAGCAGGATTTGTAAGCTTATATATGGCGGTCTATGCTTTCACCACTATTGGAGCGTTTGGGGTTGTTACTATCATGTCAAGCCCTTACAAACGTCAAGGTGAAGCAGAATTGATCGAGCATTTTCAGGGTATCTTCTGGCAGCGTCCTGTACTTACCGCGGTGTTTACGGTAATGTTACTATCACTGGCAGGTATTCCTTTGACCGCAGGCTTTATTAGTAAATTCTTTGCAATTTTTGCGACAGTGTCAGCACAAGGTTGGTGGCTTAGCGCCATGATTATTGTGGGTAGCGCCATTAGTTTATACTACTACCTCAATTTGATGGTTACTCTATTTAGACGCCCTCAAGTATCACTGTCTCACGATGCAGTCAACCATTGGGGTATCCAAGCGGGTGGTATTATGGTGTTGTTGGTAACGGCGGCAGTGCTATACTTTGGGGTGTTCCCAGAGGGTCTATCACAAATAATTAGTTTGGTCAGAATTTATTAAATGATCATGGCTTATTAAGTTAGTCGCTCTATCGCTCGTCAAAAGCGTATCTTAACTGGCTTTAAGGTACGCTTTTTTTATCATAGTAAGGTTAAAAAGTAAGGTTAAAAAGTTGAGATAATTGTTATGTCAGATGAAAATAGTACCCCTGTAACGGTGCTTGAAGTCACCCGTTGGGCAGACACTTTGCTAAGCTTTAAAGTAGCACGTCCCGCAGGATTTAAGTTTACGGCAGGGCAGTTTGTAAGACTGGGTATTCATTGTCAAGATTTGCAATTTTACCAAGATTTACCTCCCCAACCAGCGCCCTATGTGTTTCGGGCTTACTCGGTGGCTTCATCACCTTATGATGAATTTATTGAGTTTTTTTCAGTGGTGATTCCAAATGGTGAATTTACTAGCAAAGTTCAGCATATTACTGCGGGTGACACGCTAAAGCTGAATCCTATGCCGTTTGGTTATTTGACCTTAGCTCGTTATCAACAGCCATTACCCAAAGATTTGTGGTTATTAGCAACAGGAACTGGCTTGGCGCCATTTTTATCGATCCTAAAAACACTTGACGTGTGGCAGCAGTATCAGTCTATTATTTTGGTATACAGCGCCAGAACAAGCCAAGAATTGGCATATCTTGACGAGATTAGCGAGCTAAAAGCTGTTTATGGCGAAGGTGGGGCAGAGTTTGTGTTTGTGCCTGTGGTTACAAGAGAAACCCACTACACTGGCGAAACGGCTAGGATTCCTGAGCTGATTGTATCGCGGCAACTAGAAGCACGGGTAGGGCAAGGCTTGGATGCAGCAAGTAGTCATGTGATGCTATGCGGCAACCCCCAAATGGTTGAGGATACAAAAGAGGCACTCAAATCAATTGGGCTGACCATGAATCGGCGCGGGGTGGGTAATATTGCCGTAGAAAACTACTGGTAACATGCATAAAACTGTCGCGGTTGGGGCGCTAGAACAATGCTAGCATGCATAATACTGTATCAGTTTTAAGCGGCGTTAGTTGGGGTGACAGCGGCAGGTATGTTGGGATTATCCGCTTCAGTAATTAGCTGCTGCTGGCTACCCATATTGAGTACCTCGCTAATATTAATATTGGCTTTTAGTAATAACTGCTGCTCTGCCAAATAGCCGTGGTTCACTTGTACTTTATGAAGTGTATCCATGATTTTTTGGTTATTCTTGAGCCATCGGCTAAGATCTAAGTATAAAATATCCTCTTTTTGATGCACCAGTTTGATTTTTTCAAGTAAAAACCCCAGTGGGTCTTGCTTTAATACCCGATGAAAGCTCCACAACGCTGTGTGGATGGCTTTTGATTTTAGATAAGAATCGCAATATATTCTCAGCACATCTGTGTCAGTGAGCTGCTGAAAAACAAAGCGCTGCCGATAGCGATCAAATTGGGCTTGCACCACACCCAAATTAACTGCAAGATCGGCAAAAATGCCCTGATACTGTACCGTTGCATAAAGCCGTAGCCAGCCCTCATGCAGCTCCAGCCGCATTGCCAAGATCGCTTTAACTTTATTTACCACAAATTTTTGCAAAGCGTCATTGAGCTGCGCCTCACTGGCAGGCAATAAGAATTCTTGCTGAGAAAAATCCTCAATATTTTCATACCACTGTTGTGATTTTTGCATTAATTCGCCTATCCAGTAATCTGATTGGGCACTCAAAAACTCGTCTAATGGCTTATTATCGATAATCACGGGTATTCTCAATTAAAAACGGTGGTTGCTATGAGGTCATTTTAATGGGTTTTTAGGTTTTGTAAAGACATTCACCACTTGGCTAGTTGGGCTTGGGGTGTATAATCTAACCCCCTTATAACTATCAATAACCCACAATAACCAACTAAGGCTGATGAAATTTGTTTCAGCCAGTGGCTGATTTAATTTATAATAACACGTCCCTATCATACGCTAGGTGATTGTATTTTTGCTTAGTAAGGTTGTTATGATCGCGTTGCTTAATTGCTAAAGGTTGATATTTTGGTTTATATGAAAAACAGGCAAAATCATTTTTTTCAAAAGCTACTACCTAGCGCTGACAATGCCTTGTTGTTTGCCACCGTGACAGCCGTGGCAGTGCATGCCTTGTTTATTTTTGCTATTGAATTTGAAGATAAAAGCTCACCTGCCGCCGCGGTTCAAGAAGTTACCACAGTGTTGACAGAAAATCTGCAAAAAAACGAAAAAGCCGACTTTATCGCCAATGCCAGCCAGCAAGGCGGTGGCACAGAAGCACAAAAACTGCGCTTTGAGAATAATACCATCAGTCCAGTCACGGATGATGAGGCGCACGAGACCGACGATATTGTCAACCAGCAGCGGCAAACGCGCCAAGCGGCATTCCAAGAAAGCTATCTGCGCACCACCTTAAGCTGGGAAAAAATTCAAAAACACAATAACAATAAAGAACAAGATGATAGTAGCGCGCTTGACGCTGAGGAGCAGCGCGTGCAAGCGCAAATAGCCACATTAGAAACCAAAATTAACCAAAACCGCCAGTTACTTGCCAAAAAATCGGCGGTACAGACAGTGAGTAGTAACTCAACCACCACAGGTGAGGCAGCGCGCTATATTGAAAATTTTCGTCAGCAAGCCTATCACATTGGCAACCAGCACTATCCACAAGAAGCCCGCGCCAAAGGTATTACGGGTGATGTGCGCCTAATGGTGATCATTTTGCCCAATGGGCAGGTCAAGTCCATCCACATTTTGCAATCATCAGGTACGGCAATTTTGGATGAAGCCGCCAAAAACTCGGTAAGAAAGGCAGCACCATTTGGCAAATTTGGCAAAGATATGAAAGATATTCTTGAATTACGTATCATCCGCACGTGGCGCTTTGGCGATAGTTTAGCAGTAGAAAGCGACAGCCCCTAATCCGCTATCGGGTTGTTATTTGGTTTTTTTATTTCCCAATTATTTTAAAGGCATTACCCATGACCCAAGACCTTGATAAACAACTAGATAAACAATTAGACAAACAACTGGCACTATTTGACCTAGACCACACCCTGATTGACACCGACAGTGACTACATGTGGGGGGAGTTTTTGGTCAAACATCATTTGGTAGAAGAAGCGCGGTACCGTGCCAAAAATCGCGAGTTTTATGAGCAGTATATTGACGGCACACTAGACCCTATTGTTTATAATGAGTTTGTGGCAGGTTTTTTAAAGCAGCATTCGCTTGGGCAGCTATTTGCGTGGCGTGAGCAATATTTGCAAGAAAATATCGCGCCAAAAGTTCGACCCAAAGCCGTGGCAGCCATTGAAGCGCACCAACAAGCAGGGCATGACGTTGTGGTGATTTCTGCCACCAATGATTTTGTGGTCACCGCCATTGCCAGCGAGCTGTTTGGCATTGCCAATGATCATATTTTGGCAACCCGATTGGCAGTCACACCCGAGGGTTATACAGGTAACGTGGCAGGGCAGCCAAATTTTAAAGAAGGCAAACTGATAAACCTTAATCACTGGATGGCAAGCCAGCAGCAGCAAGGTATCAACTATGTCAAAACCTATGCCTATTCAGACTCCAAAAACGACTTGCCGCTACTACAATGGGCAGATGTCGCCGTTGCAGTGTGTCCTGATGACACCCTACGCGCGCATGCCTTGGCGCATCATTGGGCAATAGAGGATTGGGCACTTGCCCCTAGTGCCTAAAGGTGTGCCCTGTCATCAATTCATGTATAATAGCATGTTCTCAAATTTTAGCGATTGAAGGTAACTGTTCATGGAAATCAACCCGTATTTAGAGCACATCAAAGACTTGACCGACCGCGGCAATCAGCTTCGGGGGTATCTTTGACGTTGAAGCCAAACAAGAGCGTCTAGAAGAAGTCAACCTAGAGCTTGAAAACCCCGAGCTTTGGAATGACCCTGAGCGCGCCACCAAAATCAGTAAAGAAAAAGCCCAATTAGACAATGTGATTGGGGTGATTTTGGCACTCGATGAAAAACTAGAAGACGCCAAAGCCATGATTGAATTGGCAGTAGAAGCCGATGATGCCACGTTACTCACAGATGTGCAGGCAGAGCTAGATGAAGCAGAAGCCAAAGTGGCTGATCTTGAATTTAAGCGTATGTTTAGCGGTGAGATGGATGGCAATGATTGCTATGTTGACATCCAATCAGGCTCGGGCGGTACCGAAGCGCAAGACTGGGCAGAAATGCTGCTACGTATGTATTTGCGCTGGTGTGAAAAACATGGCTTTAAAGCCGAAATCATGGAGCTATCGGCAGGCGGAGTGGCAGGCATCAAAAGTGCGTCCATTCATGTCAAAGGTGACTATGCATTTGGTTGGCTACGTACCGAAATTGGCGTACACCGCTTGGTGAGAAAATCCCCGTTTGATAGCAACAACGGACGCCATACCTCATTTGCGGCCGTGTTTGTGTCGCCTGAGATTGATGATAACATCGAGATTGACATCAATCCTGCCGATTTGCGCATTGATACTTACCGCTCAAGTGGGGCAGGCGGTCAGCACGTTAATACCACCGACTCAGCGGTGCGTATCACCCACCAGCCCACAGGGATTGTAGTGGCGTGTCAAAATGAACGCAGCCAACACGCCAACAAAGACACTGCCATGAAAATGCTACGCGCCAAACTCTATGAGCGTGAGATGATGCAGCGCATGGAAAAACAGCAAGCCCTAGAAGACACCAAGTCTGATATTGGTTGGGGCAGTCAAATTCGCTCGTATGTGCTGGATGATTCGCGGATTAAGGACTTACGCACGGGGGTGGAAACTTCCAATACCCAAGCGGTGCTAGATGGCGATTTGGATAAATTTATTGAAGCGAGCCTAAAAGCAGGATTGTAATTAGCAGTGGGCTTGCTAAAATGAGATGACGACGCATCGTTCGCGGTCATCTCATTTTTTTTATAAGGATACTGATATGTTATACCAATGGCAAGACAAAAAACCCACCTACCAAGTGCCCTTCACGGGCTGGATAGCCGATAATGCCAGCGTGATTGGTGATGTCCACCTTGGCGAGAATGTGAGCGTCTGGTTTGGTGCGGTGGTACGCGCAGACAATGCGCCCATTTATCTGGGCAAAAATAGCAACGTGCAAGAAAACAGCGTGATACACACCGATGAAGGCATTGCCGTCATCATTGGCGAGGGCGTGACCATTGGGCATTTAGCGATGCTACACGGCTGCAGCATTGGTGATAATAGCTTGATAGGTATTGGTGCGATTGTACTCAATAATGCCAAAATCGGTAAAAACTGTATCATCGGTGCCAATGCCCTCGTCACTGAAAATATGCAAATCCCCGATAATTCAGTGGTGATGGGTAGCCCTGCCAAAGTGGTTAAAACCCTACCGCCCGAGCGAGAATCGATGCTCAAGCAGTCAGCGCTGCATTACGTGAGCAAAGCACACAGTTTTAAAACAGGGTTAAAACCACTGTCGATGGCGGAATAATTTTAGCATTTGTAGGCAGATGACCCTTGATTATGGGATGCAAAAAAAGGATAGTGACAATCAACTATCCTTTTTTTTAAATTTTAAAGTCAAAAACTATGCAATACTTTGTCGCAATGTTGCGATCCGTGCTAGTAATGCCGTATCTTCGCTGTCTTTGACTTCATCAAGTAAGCGTTTGGCGCTATCATATTCACCCAAGTTGATATAGGCTTCTGCCAAATCAACATTTAAGGTAGCCGTATCCAGTGCTTTTATACCATCAAATGCCGCCGCCAAATCCTCTAAAACAGGCGCCTGTAAGGTGCTAGCCTCTGGATTGTCCAGTTCTGTACGGGAGGATGGCTCAAGCCGTACGTCCTCAACCACTGGGGCATCTGTTATCAGTGCATCTAGTGGTGTTATATCAGCAATGGCAGGTATTGTTGGGTGCGTGGCAGCAGCTGGTTGAGGTTGCTGCGCGTCATCAACGGTCAATAAAAACTCGTCCGCTGGTGTTTGCACGTTTGGTGCGGTATCAACCACCACAGGTGGGGTTGGTACAGATGGCTCAAGATCGAAACTTGCAAAATCCGCTATGAGTGATTCTTCCTCAGCCTGCTTGGGTGTATGTATTTCAAGATTAGGTACTTCAAGATTAGGGCTAACATTTGCCGCTAGTGTACCGTCGGTTGCTGTATCTGTTTGTGCCAAATCAAAGCTAAAATCATCGGTTAACTCTAGCGAAAGGGCAGGTGCTGTAGTGGTATCTGTATCTGCAGCCATAGGCGTTGAGATTGACTTTGTCTCGAGGGTTTTGGTCTCATCAAAATCAAAGTCAAAATCAAAATCGTCATCCACTAACACAGAACCTTGAGTGGTGGGCGCAGATGTCTTGAAATTAGGGGTGTCTGCTACAGGGGATGTTACCGTATTTGTCTCCGCAATGTTTGGCTCTGCAATGTTCGTTTCTGTAATGTGGGGGCCGTTGGGCTGCTGGGTGACCGTCTGAGTGGGCGCTTCAAGTACAAACTCATCTAGAGATAAAATATCTTGAGTAGGGTTGACAGGTGCGATTGCTTGTGTAGCAGCAGGTGCAAACGTTGGTTGGTCTTCCAGCTCAAAATCAAAAGAAAAATCGTCTGTCTTGTCAAGCTGAGTGGTTGCTACTGCCGCAGCCGCGGTTGTGGTATTAGCCTCGACAACTGGCGCGGTATGGGTCGCTGTGGGTGCTGATTGGGGTGATAAGGTGGTGTTTGTTGGGGCGGTTGCTGTGGCTTTGCGATTGTCTTCAGCTTTTTCAATGTTATTAAAATCAAATAAGTCAAATTCGAGGGTATCATCTTGAGAAAGTGGTGCGCTCGTGGTTTCTTGAGAGGCTTTACTAGTGAGTGTTTTTTCTTCGTCCACAAGGGTTTTAAGCTTATTTGCTTGATTGGTAGTAACAAAGTCATTGAGCGCTAATACTTCAGGAAAAAATGCATCAAAGTTGGTGTAATCTTTGGACAAAGCATACGCATTTAATAGCGAAAAATGAAGGTCGCCATTTCTGGGGTGGCGTGTAATTGCTTGACGCAATAAAGTAATGGCACCGCTGTAGTCATGTTGTTGGAGCAGTAGATCCACCGCCTCAAGGTCTTGATCGCTGCTACTTGTGGCAGCAGTGGGGATACTTTCTGCTATATTTTGAGGGGCTAGATGTTGTGAGGCTTGGATACTGGCAAAATCGCTAGTACTTGGCATACTGTCATAAGGGGTCAAGGCTGATGGTGCTTGAGCCTGCCGTTGTAGTTCAAGTTCACGTTGCTGTTCGGCAAGGGTTTTTGGGCGGTTAGTGGGTGTTTGGGCGGCTGGGCTATTGGCTTTGCCTTTTTTTTGCATAAAAAAAACACCTGCTAAGATTACGATAACTACTACCGCAGCAATACCCATCATGATAGGATCCATTTGTATACCTCTTAGTAATTTTAGGTAGTTATTATTAGCAAAACTTGATGGCTAACGGGCGTTGGTTGGTTAGCGTAAGCTTGATAACAACTGTTATTCAATTTGATTTGGGGGAGATGCTACCGTTGCTGTAGCTTTTAGCAGGGCGAAGTCATCTCTTTCCAGTTTATTTTTTATTGAGCTCTTTTAGACGTTGTTCTAGCTGAGCCAGTTTAGCATTTTGTAATTTTAAACGTGTGTCTGCACTGACCAATGATTGGTTTAATTGACCAACTTTATTGGCTTGCGAGGCAGTTTGTTGTCTTTTTTGCTGTAATTGAGCCAAAGCTTGTGGCGATAAGCCTTTGCTGGTTTTCTGTTTGTTTGGGCTGCTTTGTCCTTGCGCGGTACCGTTTTGGGTGGTAGGCGCGATAATGGTCATTTCTGATTTTTTGTTGGTTTTGACAGCAGGTGCTATTTTGGCAGGGGTACGTCCTGATTGCGTGGACGGTTTGCTGCGCTTTGGGGTATGAGTCGAGACAGCAGGTGCTGCTGTGGGTTGCTGTGGTTTTTTTTGCTTGGTTGATTTGGGTAATTTAGTGGACTTAGTTTGTTGGCGGGCTTCATTGGCGTTGTTAATACCAAGCTGTGAAGGCACGGTTTTATATTTTGGTAGTTTTAATTCTGTATTGGCGGTTAGCTTGGTAGGGTCGTTGTCGGCAAATGCATTGGGATTGGCAGCCATGATATCTGCCATTACCGATGCCGTGTCTTTACGATTTGCGGCGGCAATTTTGCGTGCAATTGTCCAAAGGTTGTCATTGCGCTGCAATACATAAGTAGTAGTCGCTGTGGGTGGTGCTGATGATGGCGAGCTAGTAGTACGATTTTTTTGTTTTTTTATGGGTTTTTGTGTTGGCGTAGCGGTTGGATACGTACTATCGCTGGTATTAGGGTTAATCGCCTGTGGTTGATTGGGTGTATCAAAATTGTTGCTGACAGCTCTGTAGGTGCGTACTTCTTGAATCCGTAGTACACCGTTGTTATGAGTGGTAACCGTTGGGGTAGTGGGTGTAGGTGTGCTTGTTTGTGTACTCTCAGCCATTTGTTTGGTGGGCTGACTAGTAGGCAGTACATTGACATCATTTCCCGTATAAGGTGATAGTACCAATGGCAGGTTAACGGGATTTGCTGCACCTAATACTACTTGGCGATTGGTGTCGCGGAGTGTGGAGGTATTTGCCTGCGTGGTAATTTTTTGCTTGCTATTGATGGGCATCAACAAAGTTTTTGGCAATGTTTTGGTTTCACCTTGGTTGGTGATGGTGAGCACGACATCGGTAAAAGGGGCATTGATGGGTTGGCTTGTGGATAAAATAATTTGTCCGCCATTACTGCTGGTAGGCTCAAATCTAGCCTGTACCTCTGATTCTTTGCTCAAGCCTAATTGCTGATAAATATCGCTTTGTGCCATTTTAACTGAAAAGGTGCGCGGGTCAATATCACTCACATTGATACGGGCATTCAACGGCTGATTTTGCTGAGACTGTACATAGGTATCGCCAATATTGACCGCATAGGTCACGATTGGAAACGACAACGGAAGTCCCAATACCAGTTTTACAGTGTATTTTTGCCAAGACATAACAGACCCTTGCTTAGAGTATCACAGAAAAATTTAGATAATAAGTCCAACAACGCGCTTACCTACCCAGTGCAAGCTGGCTTTTATATATCATGGTTGGCGTTATAACAGATTTGGGTAAACAATGCGTGATCAAAAGTTGTATGACAACTATCGGCTTAACTTTACACTTTTTGTGAAAAACACACAATAGCTTTGCCTAAAGTAATCGCTGAACAGCGCATAATTCACACTATTTTGAATCAAAATGCTTTACCCTTGCCACCTTAATAATTATATTGGCTGTATAGGGCAGTGGCAACTGGCTTTTTGGTTGAGAGGATAAGAAATAGCAAGGAAAAACCCAAAATCCTAAATAAGGTAGGGTTTTTTTTAAATGGTAGCTAACCGCGACGTTTGGGTAAAAATACGTGCTCAAGCAAAGAGTATTATGTAGTAAAAAATCAAAAACACGCCATTAAGACGTGTTTTTTTGGCAGTAGACACCCAAATAATAAGCGGCTATCACGCCTATTGCAGTTATAATTTGCCACGAATAATGGCTAGCGTACGGCGTAGTGGCTCGGCTGCCCCCCACAGTAGCTGGTCGCCTACTGTAAAGGCAGATAGGTATTCTGCGCCAAGATTCATTTTACGCAAACGTCCAACGGCGACTTTTAAGGTGCCTGTCACTGCAACAGGGGTTAAGCGCTCAACGCTTGCGGCTTTGTCGTTTTCTACCACATCCAGCCATTCATTGCCGCTGTCTCGCAGTGCTGCTTCAATGTCTGCCAGTGGAATATCTTTTTTGAGTTTGATGGTCAAACCTTGTGAGTGGCAGCGCATCGCGCCAATACGCACACAGATGCCGTCAATGGGCACGATAGCGGTGTCGGTATTGCCCAAGATTTTGTTGGTCTCAACGCAGCCTTTCCACTCTTCTTTAGATTGACCGTTGTCAAGCTGCACATCAATGTAAGGAATTAAGCTACCTGCCAACGGCGCGCCAAAGTATTGTTTTGGGAAGGTATCACTGCGCTGTAACTCTGCCACCTGACGGTCAATCTCCAAAATTGCCCCTGCTGGGTTGTCGAGTGCATCGGCAACGCCATCATGAATATAGC
>CALAPG010000042.1 GCA_937889485.1 uncultured Moraxella sp.
GAATCCTTCATCTTATGTGCATAATAAAACTTGCGATCAAAAGCTAGATCAAAATACATACAAAATTTATCCTAACATTTCTTTATTATTGTATTTGTTCAAAAACTTGAACACTCCGATAGACGGTAGAAAAATCAACTCAAATACCGTTAATTTTATTGCCATAATCTTACAAATAATCTGTTTTATGTTAAATTGTGTCAGTATCAATGGACAGATAATGGCAAAATTCCCTTATGACGGCAGAAACACTCGCAAATACCCAATTTCAGAAGAGCCAGTTTGAAATTTATATACGCAACTTTTGCCGACTTAAAGGTATCACCATTGATGCATTGGCAGATAAAGCAGATATTGCTCGAGGCACTTTTTATAACCTATTAAAACCCACCAGCAACCCAAAACTTAGCCACTTTGTCAGCCTTGCTAACGCCATGAATATTCATCCACAGACCTTATTACAACTCAAATGGCATGAATTTGACCTCGTTTATCTACAGAAATATCAACCGACAGTCTTCGATGCAACCCATAAACAGATTGATATTAGCGGCTTTGTTGATGAAACCATTCCCGATGGCACGATTATCTCAGCAGGCGCAAACTTCACCAAAAGCTGGACAATACAAAATATTGGGCAAGTGACTTGGCAAAACCGCTACTTACAATGTATTGACATTGAGCATCCACCCTATCCCACCGAAAATAATCGCTTTGACCACTGCCTAAGACCCCAGTTCACCACCATTGACATTCCCACCGTTCAGCCATTACAACAAATCACTCTAGCCATCAATTACACGGCGCCACAGATAGCAGGGCGGCATATCTCCTATTGGAAAATGTTTAATGAACAAGGTGAGTTATGCTTTCCCGATGGGGTCGGATTATATGCGTCGATTTTTGTCAAAGCACTAGGCGTGAATTATGCCCAACCTTGATAACTCACTTGATATAGCATTGGATACGCCATTGAATAAGCGACAAAAACAGCAAGGGGCATTTGCTAATATTGGTTTACAGACTGTAAGTATTTGGCTAATTCAACTGGCATTGGTGGTGATACCTGCCATTGATACCTATTTTTTAAGCGGTATCAATAGCCAAAATATCGCAGGCTATGCGTTGGGCAGTGCGTTTTACACTTGGTGGGTACTGGGCTGCAAAGGTACATTGCAAGGACTGACCTTTGTCATTGCCCCAATTCATGGACAACGCCAACCGCAACTGGTGGTGAATTTATTGGTTCAAGCCTTATGGTTGGTGGCATTGTTGACCGTGGTAGCTTGGGGTGCTTTGGTCGTATGTGGCTTGGGTATTGAGCGGTTGGCGATTAGTGATGAGTTAAAGACGTTGGCGGTGCAATACTTAAAAGTAGCAGGCTTTGGTTAGCCTGCGATTTTTGGGGTGCGAGCCTTGGCGGCATGGCTTGAAGGAATTGCTAAGCCTAGTAGCGTGGCATTGTGGTTTTGGTCGGCGATGCTTATTAAAGTTGGACTAACTTACACATTACTTAAAGGTCACTTTGGCAGTGGTTGGCAAAATACCACAGGCACAGCATTAGCCACCAATGTGTTTTATTGGACGATTTTTATTGGGTTACTGGCCATGACTTGGTATCGCTTGCCGAAGTTGTTTGAGCAAGGGATCAAGCAAAACATTCATTGGTTACCCAATTTATCATTATTAAAGAAAATTTTAGGTTATGGCTTGCCGATTGCAACAGCGTATTTGATGGAGTTTTCGCTATTCCCTACCATCACCAGTTTGCTTGCGGTCGCCAATGAAATAGCTTTAGCAGCGTATGAGATTTTAAGTACTGTCTATGATTTGGTATTGTCGTTACCGATTGCGTTGATATTGGCAGTAAGCATCACGGTGGGTCAGATTTATCAAAATGAGCCAAAAACGGCTTTGGCATTAAACCGTGTTGCTAGTTGGCTGTTGGCGGGGTTTATTGGCTTGGTGACATTACTGTTGTGGCTGTTTGCCGATCGTTGGATTTCGCATTATACGACTGAGCAGTTGATACAGGGCATGATTGTAGCGGCGATGCCTGCGGTGTTGGTGCGTGGATTGGCAGATGGTCTCGAGACGTTACTAGCCTTTGAGATGCGAGCGATTGATAAGGGTTGGACGGTAGTTGTGGTGTCGTCTGTGTATCTTTGGGGATTGAGCGTGGCTGGTATTTGGTGGGGGCAACAAGCTGGATGGCTCGATGTACAAGCGGTTTGGTATTGGTTGGCACTGGGGTATGGGTTGGCTGGGTGGACGTTGCACTGGGGTTTTGAAAGAGCTTTGATAAGAAAATTTTAATGAGATACCGTTAGTCGATTTTTTTGATTTTCAAATGGACTATGACATACTTCTACGCATAAGTCTAAAACCCCTTGTCATTCATTTTTATCAGAACAACAAGGGAATAATAACCCATCACAGTATGAAACCTAATTACTTAACAACAAGTGTTATTTTTTAACCACAAACAGCTATTCGACTGTAACTGACTTGGCTAAATTACGGGGTTTATCCACATCAGTGCCTTTGGCAAGCGCAACATGATAAGACAACAGCTGCACAGGAATGGTATGCACAATGGGTGACAAAATCCCAACGTGGCGGGGGGTACGGATCACATGTACGCCTTCGGTGGCATTAAACTCGCTGTCAAGATCTGTAAAGACAAACAACTCACCACCACGCGCGCCCACTTCTTGCATATTAGCTTTGACTTTATCGAGTAGGCTATCCTTAGGGGCTATCACCACCACGGGCATGTTATTATCAACCAGTGCCAATGGACCGTGTTTTAGCTCACCTGCAGGATAGGCTTCGGCATGGATATAGGTGATTTCTTTGAGTTTTAATGCCCCTTCTAAAGCAATCGGGTAATGAATCCCACGACCCAAGAACAACGCGCTGGGTTTTGCGGCAAATAGACTTGCCCAACTGGCAATTTGTGGCTCTAGATTTAGGGCGTGCTGAATACTCCCCGCTACTTGTAATAACTCTTGGATATAGCCTGCCTCGGTGGCTTCATCCACAACGCCTCGAAGTTTACCCAACGTTACTGCCAAGCCAAACAGTGCCATCAACTGTGTGGTGAAAGCTTTGGTGGAAGCGACGCCAATTTCAGCGCCCGCACGGGTGTAAAGTACCAACTCGCTTTCTCGCGGTAATGCGGATTCCATGACGTTACAAATAGATAAGCTGTAACGATGCCCCAATGATTTGGCAAATTTTAACGCTTCTAGGGTGTCTAAAGTTTCTCCCGATTGAGAGATGGTAACAATGAGCTCTTTGGGGTCGGTAATCACTTGACGGTAGCGGTATTCGCTAGCGATTTCAACGTCACAGCGAATTTTGGCGATGGCCTCCATCCAATATTTTGCAGTTAAGCCTGCATAGTAGGAGGTGCCACACGCCAAAATTTTGATACTGCGGATGTCGTTAAATATCGTGCGTGCTTGGTCACCAAAATTTTCGGGGATAAAGCCTGCATTTAAAAATACTTCTGCGGTATCGGCTACCGCTTTTGGCTGCTCGTGGATTTCTTTTTGCATAAAGTGCGTATAAGGCCCTAGCTCTAATGACGCCAGTGATACTTGGGAGGTTTTGATTGCTCGGTTGGGGATGGCGCCTGTTTTGTCCAAGATTTTTTTGATGCCTTGTGTGCCAAGTAGCGCAATATCACCATCTTCTAAGTACATGATTTGGCGGGTAAAGGCGACCACTGCCGACACATCGGATGCAATAAATACTTCCTCTTCACCAAGCCCAATCAGCAGTGGGCAGCCCATTCTGGCAACGACCATGTGGTTGGGGTTGTCGTTGGCAATCACGGCAATGGCATAAGCGCCATGAAAATTTTGAGTAGCCGTCTGTACAGCGGCAAATAAGTCACCGCCATTTTGGCGATAGTGTTGGTGTACGCTATGGGCAATCACTTCGGTGTCGGTCTGTGATTCAAATACATAGCCATCTGCGCTCAAGCGGGTGCGCTCGGCCTCAAAGTTTTCGATAATACCGTTATGCACCACCGAGATGAGCCCCGCTGAGATATGCGGATGGGCGTTTGGCTCGGTGACGCCGCCATGGGTTGCCCAGCGCGTATGCCCAATACCTGTGTGACCTGCGACACCTTTTTCTTTGGCGGCGGCTTCCATCAGGGCAACGCGCCCCACACGGCGGACGCGGCGGATGCCTTTATCGGTTTGAACTGCGATTCCCGAGGAGTCATAGCCCCGATATTCTAGGCGTTTTAAGCCATCGGTTAAAAAATCGACCACATTGTCTTTTGCGCGAATGGCGCCAACGATACCGCACATAAATGTTCCTTAGTATCAGAGTTAAGTTTTGATAATTTAAGGGTTTAAATTATCGGTT
>CALAPG010000043.1 GCA_937889485.1 uncultured Moraxella sp.
TTTCGTTAGGTTTATGGAGTACGTTACTCATTTACGCCATTGCCATCCCACTGGGGATTGCCAAGGCCACACGGCATCATTCATTGATGGACAAATCTACCGCTCTATTGCTTGCCGTCAGCTATGCCGTACCCGTGTTTGTGTTGGCGGTGATTTTGCTGGTATTCCTAGCAGGGGGCAGTTATTGGCAGATTTTCCCACTGCAAGGGTTGGTGTCTGAGCATTTTGAGCAATTATCCACGTTGGGCAAAATCAAAGACTATTTTTGGCATTTGGCATTACCGCTCACCGCAAGCACGATTGGCGGTTTTGCAGGTTTGACCTATCTCACCAAATTTAGCTTTATGGAAGAGCTCAATAAGCAGTATGTACTCACCGCCCGTAGTAAAGGCTTGAGCGAAGAAAAGGTGCTATACGGGCATGTGTTTAGGAACGCTATGCTGATTATCATTGCAGGGCTACCATCAGCGATTCTGGGGATATTTTTGACAGGCAATTTTTTGATTGAGGTGGTTTTTAATTTGGATGGATTGGGGCGACTGGGGTTTGAAGCCATTCAACAGCGTGATTATCCCGTGATCTTTGGCACGTTGTTTATTTTTACCTTGATGGGATTGATACTGCAATTGCTGAGCGATGTGACTTACCATTTAATTGACCCACGTATTGACTTTGAGGGGCGATAGATGAGCATAAACCCAATCTGGCGTCAGCGTGTGTTACGATTTCGGCAGCATCGTATTGGCTATTATTCGCTAATCGCTTTTGCCCTAATTTTTGCGATTTGTTTGGGGGTGAATGTAGTTGCCAATGACAAACCCATCCTAGTCAAGTACCAAGACGGCTATTATTTTCCCTTTGCTAAAGCCTACCCTGAGACCACCTTTGGCGGGGTGTTTGAGACCGAAACCAATTACCAAGACCCCGTGGTCAAAGCCTTGATTGATGAGCATGGCTATATGATACAGCCCATCATTCACTTTGCCGACCAAACCCCAAGCGTGGGGCGAGAGGTGCCGTTTCCTGCACCGCCCAACCGTGACAACTGGCTAGGCACCGATGACCAAGGGCGAGATGTGCTGGCAAGGGTGTTGTATGGGCTTCGGGTGTCGCTGCTGTTTGGGCTAGCATTGACGCTGGTGGGGTCGATTATCGGCATTGTGGTAGGGGGAGTGCAGGGTTATTATGGGGGCTGGACGGATTTGGTCGGGCAGCGCTTGATGGAAGTGTGGGGCGGTCTACCGATGCTGTTTATGATTATTATTTTGGTGAGTTTATTTAGCCCCAGTGTGATGGTGCTGTTTAGTATGATGTTGTTGTTTGGCTGGATGGGGCTGGTGGGTTTGGTGCGTGCGGAGTTTTTGCGTGCCAGAAACTTTGATTATGTCCGTGCCGCCAAGGCGATGGGTGTGAGTGATGCCAAGATTATGTTTCGCCATATTTTGCCCAATGCCATGTCATCAAGCTTGTCACAGTTGCCGTTTATTTTGACCGCCAATATCACTGCCTTGACCACGCTGGATTATTTGGGTTATGGGTTGCCAGCGGGGTCGCCATCTTTGGGTGAGCTGATTGCACAGGGCAAAAATAATTTGGATGCCCCGTGGCTGGCGTTGGCAGGGTTTTTTAGTTTAACCATTGTGTTGTCGCTACTGATTTTTATTGGCGAAGCGTTAAGAGATGCGTTTGACCCTAGACAGTCGTAATGTGATAAAGAGGATAATAATATGGGTTCGGCAACTACCGAGGATTTCTCGGTAGTTCGACAGGAAGGTGGCGCGGCGTTCGTTGCTGGGTTCGGCCACGAAGGTCATGGCCATCAGCGTGCCTTCAGCAGCGCTCTTGGCGGCGTCGATGTAGGTCGGGAAGGTGAGGCCCCACGGGCCGACCTGGGCCACCTTCCAGCCGAGGGCCTCGCGGGCGCGTGCGATCACCGCGTTCTCGGGGCCGACGGTGATGGTGAACAGCACCTGCGCGTTCGAATCGCGCGCCGCCTTCACGGCGTCGGTCATGTCCTTGACGCCGATATCAAAGCGACCGACATGCGCGGGCTTGAGCTTGTGCGCGGCCAGGGCCTTGGTGCGGGCCTTCTGGTAGATGTCGAGCGACTTGACGGCGTTGCCCGAGTTGCAGAAGCCGATGGTGGCCAGCACCCCTTCCTTGACCAGTTCTTCCGACATCTGGCGCGCGAGTTCGGGGTTGGCCTTGTCGTCGCGCACCACCAGCTCGAACTTGCGACCGACGTAGCCACCCAGGGCGTTGATCTCGCTGACCGCCAGCTCGACGCCGTTGCGCATCGAATTGCCGAAGTCGGCCGAGCCACCGGTGAACGGGCCGATGAGGCCGATCTTGATCTGGCTGTCGGCCTGGGCCGCGGCGGTTGGGGCCAGCACGAATGATGCGAGTGCGGCGGCGAGCAGGGCGGTGGCGTGCGGTCGGGTCATGATGAAAGGAACCTCTGGAAATCGAGGCGCATTGGAGCGGGAGCCGACGCCTGTGCCGCTCAGGGTTTTCGCTGGTCGGTCTGCGGTTTCTCACGCAAACCCGGTGGGTGGTCGAAGTGCCGGCACAGCATCTCGATCAGGTCCTGGGCATAGCCCGGCAGCGTATCGCCCTCACGCACCAGCACGCGGCGCTCGCGCCACTTCCATTCGTCGGTCAGCTCGATCTGCGCCAGCTTCATGGCCTGCAGGTTGCGCCGGGCCGCGCTCTCGGGCACCACGCCGATGCCCACGCCGCCGCTGACCATGCGGCACATGGCGTCGAAGTTCGAGACCTGGATTCGCAGCCGCTGATCTTCATCGAAAGAATCGGTCACGGACGGTTGATCGGAGACGCCTCACACCCCAAATGGCGTTTGATCTGTGCGTTGATGAGGGCGGCATCGCCCCCTATGATCGCCGTACAAGCAACTCAAGGAGGACGGGACCCTATGCCCTGGAGCAATCAGAGCGGCGGCGGCGGATGGAAAGGCGGCGGCAACGGCGGTCCCTGGGGGCAGGGTCCGCGCGGTGGCGGCGGTGGTGCCCGCGCCGCCCTGATGGACGGCAGCACGACACCGGGGCAACAGGCGCTCGTGGTCGAGTCCGTGGGTCACCCTCAGCACCGAATCATGTTCGGGCAGAGGGTGTCCGGTGTGGGCGATCACCCGCC
>CALAPG010000044.1 GCA_937889485.1 uncultured Moraxella sp.
GCAAAGATGGAGGATGCTATTAAAAAAATTGACGGCGTAAATGATGCAACAGTAAGCTTTATGATGCAGAAACTGACTTTGGATGCAGATGATGACCGTTTTGATGAGATCCTGAAAGAAGCAGCAGAGATCTGTAAGAAAGTAGAGCCGGATTGCAAGATCGTTATGTGATCTGCGGTATAAGGAGATAGCCATGACAAAGAAACAGAAAAACATGCTCACACGTATTCTGGTGACTGCAGTGCTGTATGCAGCGCTGGTGGCAGCAGCACCTACCCAATGATACTGCGCCCGTCATGAGCCGCGCCTCAGGGCTATGCCGTGATTGCCAAATCACCCCAAGCAGTATGCTTGCGCTACTGACGTTGGCGTACCAGTCGCCCAATTTTGCGGTATTTCGTGAATCAATGGGGGTGGCAGGCGAGTCGGGCACTATCAAAGCCCTAAAATGGCGCCAGCCCAATAACCCTGCTATTGGGCATGCGTGGATAAAAACAGGCACCCTTGACAATGTCACCGCCATGGCAGGCTATGTACAAGGTCAATCGGGAAAATGGTACGCGGTGGTTGGTTTGATTAATGCCGACAATGCCAAAAATAACGACAAAGCCAAAGCCGTACTAGACGAAATGCTGGCTTGGACAGCCACAAAATAGAACCCGTATTCCTAACGCCTTTGCCTTGAAAAGCAAGATTTTGCTATTTTTTCATATAAAAGCCAACACAGATGTTATAAATCGCTGGTCAAGGTGGGGCAGGGTGTGTGATGGCTGTAAGGGGTACTTGTTTATCTTGTAGGTTAAAATACCAATCAATATTACGGTCAAAACCGACTGCTAGCAGGGTTGCGGTAATGCGTCCTGTTAGCCCCCAAACAGTTTCCCCATCAATAATAAAACTGGGCGAAATCAATTGTTGTGCGTGCATGTCGTACACATAATCAACCGTGGGTTGGGTAATCAAAGTCCCCAGATCTGCCCAAAATAACCGCGCAATTTCTCCTGTTTCAGGTACCAACGTCACATCAGGTGGAATAATGCCCACAATGGGCTTTACGGGGCGTCCGCTTTTGGCATAATGCAGCGGCAACTCCCCAATCACCTTGACCAAATTCGGCGCAATACCTGTTTCCTCAAATGTTTCACGCAACGCAGTCGCGCAGTTATCGCAATCATAACTTTCACGCCGTCCCCCTGCAAACGACACTTCTCCAGCATGCTGACGCAGTTGCGCGGCGCGTAAGCTATACAGAATTTTTGGCTGCGCCTCGTCAGTAATTGCCACCAACACCGCATAAGGCTGCAGCGTTGGGTCATGCGGTAGCTGCGCGATACGTTGTGCCAACTGGGTTAACAAAGGGCTATGAAAGGATAAAATTGGCTGCATATTTTTGGGAATAAACGCACTTTTCTTTTACAAAAAAACTAAAATCAATGCTAACATATTGGTCAACCATTACAACCAAAAACGCAAAAATAATTAGGAAATCCCATGCCATATTGCCTACAATGCGGTCACCAAGCCGAGCAAAAAATACCCCAAGGTGATAGCCGCCCACGTCTTGTTTGCCCTGCTTGTGGCTATATCCACTACGAAAATCCCAAAGTCATTAATGGCTGTGTGTTGGTACATGAAAATAAAGTGCTTCTCTGCCGCCGCGCTATTGAACCGCGTCACGGTTATTGGACATTGCCCGCTGGGTTTATGGAGCTGGGTGAAACCATGAAAGACGGTGGCAACCGTGAATGTTTTGAAGAAGCCGAAGCCATGGGTAGCGCACTTGAGTTGTATTGCCTATATGACATTCCAGACATCGGACAAATCCATGTGATGTTTATTGGTGCACTGCAAGATGGCAAGTTTGGGGTGGGGGAAGAAAGCCTTGAATGCGCGTTATTTGCCGAAGAAGAGATTCCTTGGCAAGACTTGGCATTTGCCAATGTCAAAGAAACCCTAAACCATTATTTTGCTGACCGCAAAGCAGGGGCAACTTTGGGCAATTTTCCCCTACATCAGCAAGTGATTGTTCGAGACGTGCATCTAAGCGACTAAGCAAGGTAAATAGCTAAACCAAGTAAACCGCTAAGCCAAAAACCGCTCAATTGCCACATTTGTCACAGCCGCCACAGCGTCCGTTTTTGGTAGTTAGTTTTTTTTTGGCTTTCACCAAAATATAAGCTAATGCGGCGGCAACCATCAAAATGACAATCAAGGTTTGCAGGTGCGCGTTCATCCTCACTCCTTAATTAACCAGCATATCTGTTACGCGGTAAGTAATAAAAGCAGCGACATATGCCAGCAAAAATAAAAACCCCACAATCATGGCGGTATAACGTCCCGAATGGCTTTCTCGCTTGATGGTGGCGATGGTTGCCATACACATAGGCGCATAAATATACCATGCCAAAAAGGCAAACGCTGTTGGCAGCCCCCACTGTTGATGGATTAATTTGGTTAAGCCTGCCGACACTGCCTCCTCGTTACCGCCCACGGCATACACCGTACCCATAGCAGCAACCACCACCTCACGCGCCGCCATCCCAGGAATCATGGCAATACAAGTCTGCCAATCAAAGCCAATGGGCGCAAAAATTGGATGAATCAAATGCCCAAGCTGTCCTGCAAGACTATAATCAATGGCAGGGGCAGCCGCATTTTCAGGTGCTTTTGGAAAAGTCACCAACACCCATAACAGCACCGACAACGCAAAAATGACCGTACCCGCTCTCAGCAAAAATGCCTTGACCTTATCCCACAAACTAATCGCAATGTGGCGCACATTGGGCAGCCGATAAGTGGGCAATTCCATCATCAGCGCGGTCAAACTTTGCTGCCCACGCAGTTTGGCAAGGTGTTTAAAACCCAGTGCCACCAACGCCGCCGATACAATACCCGCCAAATATAACCCAAACAACGTCAGACCTTGTAAGTTAAACCAGCCCAATACCTTGGTATCAGGAATCACCGCCGCAATAATTAGCGCATAAATAGGCAGGCGCGCCGAACAAGTCAGCATAGGCGCCAATGCCATCGTTACCAAGCGCTCACGGGCATTAGGAATCGTACGCGTTGCCATCACCGCAGGCACCGCACACGCAAAACTGGATAATAAAGGAATAAATGCTCGACCTGATAGGCCTGTTTTTGCCAATAAACTATCTAACAAAAACGCCGCGCGCGGCAAATAACCCGAATCCTCAAGCACCAAAATAAATAAAAACAAAATAGTAATTTGGGGCACAAACACAATCACACTACCCACACCCGCGAGGACGCCATCTACCAGCAGGCTTTGCAATAAACCTTCGCCAAGCCATTGTGTCACCCAAGTGCCCAACGCTGCCACACCAGCTTCTAGCCCATCCATCATTGGCGCTGCCCACGCATAAACCGCCTGAAACATCACAAACAGCACCCATAGCAAAATAAGCACCCCCCACACAGGATGCAATAACACCCCATCCACACGTTCATGCCATGCAGGCAGCTCGCCTTTTTCGGTTACCGCCGTGGCAATGATCGCATCGGCTTGCGCATAAAGTTGTGAGGCCTCTAATTGGTCAATAGTTTGGGCAATGGCATTGCTGTGGTCATTATCTGTAAAACGCACAGACGGACGCTGCTGCTGGCGTTCTACAAACTCATGCAGCAACTGGTGAAGTTTGGCAGCGCCTTGGCGTTTGATAGCAACCGTCTTGACAACAGGCACGCCAAGCGCTTGCGACAAAGCCACCTCATCAATGATAACCCCGCGTGCCGCCGCCACGTCTGACAAATTAAGCGCCACCATCATGGGTAGCCCCAGATACTGTAGCTCAAGCAGCATACGCAGGCTTAGACGCAGGTTTGTGGCATCAGCAACCACGATGATACCATCGAGTGGTTTTTCCCCTTTTTGCTGACCCAATAACACCTCACGGGTCACTTGCTCATCGGGGCTGGTAGTGCGCAGGCTATAAGAACCAGGTAAATCCAAAATAGTGACATCAGCATTGCCAAGCCATGTGGCAAATTTTTTGTCAACCGTTACCCCAGAATAATTGGCAACTTTTGCTTTTGCGCCTGTTAACGCGTTAAAAGTAGCCGTTTTACCACAGTTTGGTGCACCCACCAATGCCAAAGTAATCGCCATGCTCGTCCTTAAATTACCGCAAAAAGGAATGACTCAACGTCAAAACTAAAAAGCGTAGCTTATGAATGAGCTACGCCATTGATATCAGGTATTTAATGCCGCCATTACCAAAAAACTGGCTAGACCAATTGGCATTTAATCTTAGCCAACTCATCGCGGCGTAAACTAAACTGAGCGCCGCCAGCGAGTTGAACGGCAAAAGGCGGGCGTCCAAACAACCCTTTTGCCACAATCTTAATGGCAGTATTGGGTAAGAAGCCCAAATCATGCAACCGACGGCTTACGAGCCCATCTTGTAGCCCAAAAGCTGGGTTGTCAATAATGGCTGTCACATATGCCAGCTGCTGCTTGGGCAAGCTAAGTAGCGACTGTGTTGGACGTGTTGGCGTATGCGTTGCATCGTTATGGGTCATCTCAGTAGGAAAAGTCAATACTGTCATAGGGATGCCTATATCATTATCATTAATTAGGTTATGAATTAATTTGATAAAAGTAAAATTTGGGGGTGTGTCAGCGCTGCACTAAGTACAAATGAGATACATTATCTTTTAACAATGGTTATTATTATCCTATCAATTTAAAAAATCAAGGGATGTTTGACATTTTTTCATCAAAAAGGTGTACGAGTATGGCGTTACATACCTCAAATAGCAAATAATGGATAAAACGCTTACAAAATCTCAAAAAATGTCACGTTTATTTCATTTTGTCTTTTCAAAAACTTGCTACAATACAAAATCAGACTTGCTTTAAATCAGTTTGGTTTGCCAAATCTTAGCCATTGCCCAATGGCTGTTAACCCCCTTTGTTACTACTGAGAATGCCATGTCAACCACAAAAACGCGATCATCTGCCAACCAATCTTTGCCCCCTACCTTGGAAACAATGCCATCTGCACCCAACCCAAACCCCAATCAGCCCACGCCCCAAGGCACACCCCCGCTCAAGGAATTGGTCAAGCAGTATGATAGCGTGGCACTGTTGCTACAAGGTGGCGGTGCCTTAGGGGCATATCAAGCAGGGATTTATGAGGGGTTACACAAGCAGGGCATCAAAATTGACCGCATCTCGGGCATCTCAATTGGCGCACTCAATACCGCAATTATTGCAGGCAACCGCCCCGAAAACCGCTTGGCAGCACTGCAAGGGTTTTGGAATACGATTACCCAGCGCAACTACACGCCTGCTGGGGTCAATATGTTTCACCATATCTCAAATGAGCTTAATAAAATGAGTAGAGTCGATATGGTGAGTCATTTTATGCCATGGATATTTGAAAACGGCTTTTTAAAACAGCAGCTACGCGTGGCGGAATCTACCGCGGAGGCGTGGCAAACCATGCTAGAGGGTCAGCGCGGGTTTTTTAAACCGCGCTATTTTATGCCGTATGACACCACCCCAAACCATCTAAGCTATTATACCACCGACAAACTGCGCGAAACCCTTGAGCAATACTGTGACCTTAGACTGGTCAATGACGTGAACCGCATGAAAGTGTCAGTCTCTGCCGTTAATGTACGAAACGGCAACTTTGCAATTTTTAGCAACGAAAACGAGGAGTTGCGCTATGACCATTTTATTGCGTCAGGGGCATTGCCGCCTGGGTTTCCAGCGGTTGAAATTGATGGGGAATACTATTGGGATGGCGGGATGGTGTCTAATACGCCACTCAATGAGATTTTAAGCCACGAAGAACACCTTAAACAGCTCATTTTCCAAGTGGATTTATGGAACGCCAAAGGGGTAGTGCCAGAAAATATGATGGAAATTGACGAGCGTGTCAAAGATATCCAGTATTCTAGTAAAACCCGTATGGTCACGGACTTTATGGCACAAAAACTACGCTACACGCGCTTGATTAAAGAACTATTAGAAATCATTGATGATGATGCCACCATTGATAACCATGAGCAAAGCTGCGTAGACAAAGCAAGGCAAATGACTGAAGTGGGGGTGAAAAACGTCATTCATCTAATTTACCATAAAAAGACCTATGAGCGCGGCTACAAAGATTACGAATTTAGCGCCTCAACCATGCAGGAGCATTGGGAAAGTGGTTTACAGGACATTGAAAACACCTTTCGCCACCCTGATTGGTTTATGCTGCCAGAGACGGACGACATCTTTGTCACCCATGATATCCACCAAAAGCGCAAGCGTTTGGCGCAAATTACGGGCATGGGCAACTAACGCTTTGGCAGGGTATCAAAAATAGGGTACAAAAAAAGGTGCGACATGGGCACCTTTTTTGTTGCAAGTTTAGGCAGTTCAAACCAAATTTGCCAAATCCAGCGTCAATAAGCGTTCAATGGCTTGCTCGCTTTGGGCGATATCTGCCACCAATGCCATACGTACAAAGTTTTTGCCTGCATTGCCTTGTGGGGTATCTCGAGATAGGTAACGCCCTGCCAGCGCGTGGATATTGAGCTGTTCATAAAGCACTTTGACAAACTGCTCATCATCCTTGACAGGTAACCAAAAATAAAACCCTGCATCGGGGCGGCGAAGGGGTAGTTTGTCACCCAGTTTATCTATCCACAAATCAAACTTTTGCCGATACATCGTCCGATTGACCTCAACATGCGCCTCATCTTGCCAAGCCGCTATTGAAGCAAGCTGGTGGTGAATCGGCATGGCGCAGCCGTGATAGGTGCGGTACTTGGCATACGGCGCAAGTAGCTTGGCATCGCCTGCCACAAACCCTGAACGCATCCCAGGTAGGTTTGAGCGTTTTGAAAGTGAATGAAACACCACGCAACTATCAAAATTATCACGCCCAAGTTTGGCACATACTTCAAGCAGCCCAATGGGCGGTATATCAAAATACAGCTCGCTATAGCACTCATCACTCACCAAAATAAAACCGTATTGATCAGACAATGCTAGCAGACGCTGCCACTGCTCAGCCCCCATCACCGCGCCTGTTGGGTTGTTGGGGCTACACACAAAGACAATTTGGGTTTTTTGCCAGACTTCACTGGGCACGCTGTCATAGTCACCGACAAAGTTATTCTCGCTAGTACAATTAACAAAGTAAGGCTGACCGCCTGCCAATAAGGTTGCCCCTTCATAAATCTGATAAAACGGATTGGGCATCATCACATACGGCTTTTGGGTATTACTACGGTCAAATGCCGCTTGTACAAAGCTAAACAACGCTTCTCGTGTCCCCATCACAGGCAGCACTTGGGTATCGGCATTCACCGCTTTGACATGAAAACGGCGCACCAGCCAATCGCTAATGGCTTGGCGCAGCTCTGGCAAGCCGTTGGTGGCAGGGTAGTTTTGGATTTTGCCCAAATTGTCGGTGATGACATCTAGTACAAACGGCGGTGGTGCATGTTGTGGTTCACCAATGCCTAGTTTGATAGGGGCATAGGCAGGGTTTGGGGTGATGCCGTCAAGCAAGGTTGCCATCTTGGCAAAGGGATAAGGGTGTAGGGCTTGTAGTTGCGGGTTCATGGTAGGCGGTGTCAACTTTGGTTAGTGGTTGTCAAGATGCCTTACTTTACCGTGATTTTGTTGGTTTGCCAAGATGAAATAGCGGAGTTGGTGGTGAGTTGTTTGGCGTTCTTGGTGCCGCCAAATCTGCATTCACCGTCAATCATCAATGGCGGGTAGTTTAAAACAGTGAAGAACGGTGGAGAAAGAAGATGGAGAAAGGTGCGTAAAACGCACCCTATAATAGCATGAATTTAAAGTCTAAACTTTTGTAACCTCACTCACTTTTTGAA